>NZ_JBHIOP010000108.1:0-2846 GCF_042195625.1 Bartonella sp. AP9QHHD
ATCCGTGTTTTCTACTTATTGGATTTTTACGAACATCACATAAAGTTTTGATATTGTTTTCTATGAGACAACTAAGATAATCCTCAAGGGACTTACCTTCATAGCCAATGGTAAAAAAACAAAATTCCTCATCTTTAGCAGGCTGTATGATAATATGTTTAGTGTTACACACGTTTAATTTCCTTGGTAAATGGGTGGGAGTGCTGGGAGGAGAGAGCACCCCCATAGGTTTAAGCAGCTTTTGCCAAAATCTTTTGCATCTCTTGTTCTATTTCCCCTAAAAAGATTTCGACCGCTTTATTGATCTCTTCAATGTGTTTCTCATCACGGAGGACGCGTTTGATTTTCATTCTCAAACCAGTAGATTTGCCTACAAAGTTTGGATTATAGCTCATGAAATCACACCATTTGCGTCCAGTGCATGCCATTTGGAATTGCATCTGTGCGATATATTCAGGTTTGATTTCGTCATAAATAAAAAAACGAAGATGGGTTGTTGATTGTGGACATTTGACTTCGATTAAACCGTCCTCTCCAATCAACCCATCAGGACTAGCCCCCGCCATTTCTATTTTGGGGTGGGGGATAAACCCGCATCTTGTGACTTCTGCGTCATAAATGAATTCATATTCTCTTAAGGCATTCTCTTCATGTTCAATGCCCCATTGCATAGCAGGTGTTGTATAAGATTGGCTTATTTCCTCTATTAAGCGTTCTGTCATGAGTTTCGTTTTGTAGTCTTCATATTTGCTTGTAGGCAAACCTTTTGCTGTCTTACTGATTACATTGTAAACGTTTGAAGCTGTGACTTTACCCAAGCGCGCTTGAAACCACTCTGCTGTCCTTTGTTCCATTTCACACCGCCGTTTCTTGTTGAGTTGGCGCATATTCGATATCTTGTATAGGTGCATCTAATTGCTCTTGTTGTGCTTTATTCATTTGCTTTCGTTGCTTTTTTTTCAAAGAAAACAAAGCGGTTTGTGCTTGTTTAAAAGACATATCTTTTAGATTTTTTACTCCTATGAAAGAGAGAAGCCTACTTTCTTCAGATTGTGTTTTTTTAATTAATTCTTTGATTTCATTCATCTGTTCAGAAGAGATACCCGCAAGAAGTGTTATTCCATCTGTATCGTCTTCTTTTCTTGCAACATTAAGAAGCATGCCTAAGAGATATCTACGTGCGTAGCTTATAGTAGAACCAACCGCTTGTGTGTTATTTTTGCTTCCCGTAGCATCAATGGGAAATGTTCCTTGTGTTGATATTTCATTGCCCGATATATGCTTTAAAGTCATTTCTACAGTTATGTCATTTGAACTCTGGTCTTTGATACGAGAGAACAAGGCAAAGTGATGTTTTGCAAGAGGTTCTTTAATAGCATCAATATATTTATCAAGCGTTGTATAGAGGCTTTTAGTATGTGTATTAATGGCATTTTGTTCGATATTTTTATATTCCACTTGTATAGTAGAAAGATCACGGACAAAGTTTTGACGCTCTTGTCGTTCTATCTCCTTTTCTCGCAATTCAAGAAGACGCTTGAGACGATCCATATCGACATCATTTTCTAAAGCTCTTTCTAAAATAAGCTCCATAGCTGTAGGTTTGATTTCACAATCGTTCGTTTTTTCCACTAATTCCGTTTGTGTGGTACTTAGTTCACTCATCTTGATTTCCTCCTATTTGAGCGCAATTCACCCGTGGCGTGAATCACGCATGTTTTAAAAGTTAGTTGGTTGTTACAATCCTGTTTCTAGAGACTGTGTGATATTGACCACCTCCCCGTCTGAAAAGACGAGGAAATGAAATCTTTTTTAAAACTAAGCGGCTTTCGTAACAGATTTTTCTAAGACCTGTTTTGCTTCTTTAATGAGGGCTTTATATTTTCTGTTTTCTTCATCCACTCTGAAGGCATCAATAAGACGCATATGAATTGGACCCAAAAGATACAAAACTTTTTCACCAGCGTTCATTCCCTCCCAATAGCTTGGCAAATCAAAACGGGTATCACGATCATAATCAACAGATTGGTTTCTTAGTTTTTTCTCACATTCAATAAAGTAACGACGTGCCTGTCGTCCTTTCTTATTACGTTCAACCATAGAAAGCTCTTTCGCCATATCTAAGGTGAGATGATATTCTACTGCTATAGCATTGTTCGCTTCCATTTTTTTGTGGAAGCGAATAAAATCTTGCCTTTCAAGAAAAGAATAAGCAATGATGCGTTTTTTTATCCAAGTAGAGAAATCTTGTTTGCTTTCCAAAAATGCATGCAATTCACGCGCATTAACGGTTTGAACTGTTTCCTGATCAATTGTTTGTTCTGTAATTTTAATAAGAATGTTCATAATGAACTCCTATGCAGTGAGATATTTTTCATTGACATCCAATAAAGGATGCCGGGTGCTGAAAAACACGGTGCATAGTCCGTCGTTACGCTTTCCCCATAAAGAGTATTGTATAGCGTAACTACACCCGACAAAGTCATTATATGCGTGTAACATACAACGAGTCAAAGCCTTTAATATGCGGAAAATAAACTGTTTCGGCAATTCATCCGCTATGCATCTAAGGTGTTTTTCAAGCACCTGATTCGACAATAGACATACTGATATTATTTTGTCAATTAAAAATTTTGAAAATTGACGCAAATAAATCATATCGATTTTATCAGTAAATTCGTATTTCTTTTCCATGATTGTTTCTCTTAATGCATGCTTTGTCTTTTAATCTCTTGAGACAGCAGCCCCATACCTTTTGTGGTGATTTTTGCGCAAGGAATGACCTTTTCTATTCCATTTGCGGTTTGAAGTGTGATAGTTGGACAATCCATAAGTTTCTTTTGGAT
>NZ_JBHIOP010000109.1:0-2916 GCF_042195625.1 Bartonella sp. AP9QHHD
CAAATTTCACTACTTTGCTGATCTTATCCTATGCCATGGGCTGTGGATAAGTACCTTTAAAAACCCTTTTGAAAAAATTATCGGCTTTTTTAGCATTTTTTCCAGTTTTCTCACTATTCATTCAAAATGGATTTAATAAGCTTCGTTTTGATTCTTTTGATAAGAATTAACCCCCTCATATGAAAACGGAGCTCTGTTGTAACAGGGCATGAACTGGATCATTTGCACGTGAATTATGAAGATGTAGAGCCTTATCCAGTGACCTTTAAAAAGGGTAATCCCAAATTAACTGATATCCCTAATTCCGAAAAGTTTTATTACGTGACTGAAATGGAATTCGCAAAAGCAGGTAAAGAGAAAAATTAAACCACTGTTATTTATAATAACAGATATCCCTCTTGAAGCTTATGAGTATATCGTCAATGGCAAGCCCGCTCTTGAATGGATTATGGGGCATCAATGTGTAAAGACAGATAAAAAGAGTGGCATTGTTAATGATGCCAATCACTATGCTGTTAAAACCGTTGGAAATCCTGCTTATCCATTGGATTTGTTTCAAAGGGTTATTAGCGTAAGTTTAGAAACAATGAAAATCGTGAAAAAACTACCAAAATTAGAAATAAGAGGAACTGAATAGACTTGGCATGCTAAACTCACAAAGGGGTATAAGGTCTTATACCTATAGGCTCTATACCCCCTTTATAAATAGCTTACATACAATCTTTAAAAGGATAATTTATCATGCGTTATTCTAAAAAGAAATCATTTGACTTTTAAAACACTGTATTTTGGATTGCAAAGCTTATACCGTAATCTAAAATGATAGCTTTATTGTTTTCAAAAGCTTTGTTTAAAGAGAGTTATGTATATTCATTTTCTTATATTACTTATAGGCTTTGAAGGTTTCTCAAACCCTCAAAATACCTTCAAAAATATATCGTGGGTTGTGTTTATAGGTTGTATCTTGATATAGGTTGTTTATTAAAAAAATATATAAAGGGGGTCAAAAGGAATACTCAAAAACCTCAAAACTCATAACCACAATAGTCTTGATAACATTTCTTATGATTATAATCCCTTTCTTTTGAAAGGCTTTAAAGGATCATATGCTTTTTATAAAGCACGTCTTAATCATTCTCTAAATCATAAGTTTATCTATTCAAATGAACTGATAAAATTCATAAAAGGGATTTTAATAACGTAATCAGTTTTTACTTTCATACGCTTTTCATAAGACACGCGTTAATTACTCACTAAAATAATCTATTTTGTCAGTTCAATTTACTGACACATAACTGATAAGTTTTATTCAACTCACATCATTGGTTATCTTTAAAGATTGTACTCTTGATATGAGTTATGTTTTTAAAATACTAACCTATTGAAATATAAAGTTTTTAATTTTTACTCATTTAAAAAAATAATATAGGCTCTAAAAAGAACTGACAACACTGACACGGTCTATTAAAAGGGATTTTGCTAATCTTTATAATGATCAATCTCTTTTTAGATGTTTTCATAACAAGCAATAAATCGCAATTATCCTATTTATCAACTAGTTGTATAACATCATCTAAGGTATAAGTTTTCATGAATCTTCCCCTGCATACTCTTTAATTCTTTTGCAGAGAAATTCATAAAAATTACTCGCGTAATATTCGGAATCTTCAGATGTATACTTAAGATAGAGTGGGCATTCACCATCCCGAAACTGCGTATAATCAAAATAAAAGGTTTCACCAAAATCAGTTGTGCAGATAACAAGTTGTTTGGGAGCCGTAAAGCCATCTCTTCTATCGAGCAAATTTCGGTAAACAATATCACCAGCAGGAATACCTGCGAAGATTTCATAAATACTGAATATTTCTTCACCTCCAATTTCTCCTCCTCCATAATTTTTTAAAAAATTCTTATAGGAAGAGGTAAATTGTAAACCAAGAGTGTTCTCAGCTGTTTTAATCCGCACCTCATCAGGTGCATTATCTTGAGTACCAAAATTAATAACATGACTATGCATATCAACATATTGTGCAACATCTGATAAAGTATAACTTTTCATAAATTTTTCTCCATAAGTCACAGCGTGTTTTTACTCATAATGAGTGTTTCTAATGATCAATCTTTTTCTACTCTAGCCAATGGAATTGAGATGAGATTGATAAAATCATAAGAGATATGTTCTTGACGGAGCTCTTTTCTCATCTGTCTCTGTACAATCATCTCGCATTTACAATATATGATGGAATTAAAGGAGGTGATCATTAAAGTTTAGAGAGCACCTTTTAGGGATATTATTTCAATATTTGCAATAATTACTCTTTCTTTTTTCCTACTTAGGAATTTTTTTTGAAATCCAACAAATAACTTTTCTGATAAAATTTGTCTTTGGATTCATAGGAGCAACCAAACTCCTGCCTTGATAAAATGAGTAGAGAACCTCAACGAGAGGACTATCTTGTTCTTGTGTCACAGGATGTAACATAATAGGTCTAAAATCGACTCCAATAGGTGCTCTTCCTGATACCATTCTTTCCACATTTGTACCCGTTACTATCTGTCCTTCTTCTTTCCAAGAAGAAACTGTTTCAGGCTCAAACAGTTCATCTTCCTGATAAACTTTTTGACTTTTAAATTCCACCGGCTCAGCTGCCCCCATACTTTTTTTCTTTATCCATTTCATGATTCATAATCCCCTCGATTTTTTCAAAATAATCAATTTATTCTTTGTTCTAAATAGACTTAAATAAACTCTCCTTCCAAGAGCGAGGTTATTCCTCGCTAGAAAGCTCTGAGTGATCATCAAAATCTTTTGCTACCCGTTCAATCAAAGCGTAGCTCACTTGCTTCACCTTTGCTACTTCTTTGGCTAAAGCTAATGCACGTTCAAGGTGGTTTTTGTTGGTGCTCTCGTCAAAG
>NZ_JBHIOP010000110.1:0-1155 GCF_042195625.1 Bartonella sp. AP9QHHD
GAATATTCGTTTGGATGCAGGGCGCACAACGGTTGACGGCGTGGAGACCGTATTAAACACCGAGGCGCTTTCTGCTGGGGGCAATGCGAGCGTAATTGCCAAACAAGATATCACCGCCTCAGGGGTGGGGATCACTACCGGAGGTGATCTTGCCATGGCTACAGAACAAGGTAACTTGACGATCGGTTCAGCAGAAACCCATTACCATGATGAACAGGGTGATGCCACCATGCATCATAAATCAGAAGTCAACTCTGGAGGCTCAACAACGCTTTCCTCTGGAAAAGATTTGAATATTTTAGGCTCTGATGTTCAAACAAAGGATAAACTTCTCTTGCAAGCTGAGAGGAATGTTTCGATTGATGCCACACGCAACAGCATGGACAATCAGAGTGGGAGTGAAACATCTCATGTTGCCTTACACAATGGCTCTCATTTAAGTTCTGGAAAAGATACCACTGTCATCTCAGGTCAAGATATCCATATTGCTGCTTCCGATATAGATGCCAAGGGCAATGTTGGTCTTGGTGCCCAAGGGGAGATAACAATAGGGGTGAGAAACGATGAGATGGAGTATCATCTTCGCACCAAAAACACGAAAGTGGATATGCAAGCCTCTCATGCCGTTGGATCTTCGATAAAATCGGGAGGTGACACCACTGTCATTGCAGGGCAGGATGGCAAACCGCATGATCTTAGCATTACAGGTAGTTCCATTGCGGCTGATGGCAAGGTGGGGCTGAAAGCCAGCAACGATATTCTCATCAATAATGCAGAGGATAGCTTACATTATGAGATGTCGTACCATAAAGACGGTGGGGTGTTTAGTAGCAGTAAATCTGAGCATAACAAGATGGATGTGCGCCAAGTTGTGGGGTCAAGCNATTCACTCTGGGGGAAAGATTGTCATAAAAGGCGCCCAAGAACACTTGGACCAGCAAGCACAATCGTCATCAAGTGGCTTTTTGCATGAAGAATCTTCCGATACATCTCAATCGCATACCACAACGGTTTCCTCTATCCTTGGGGCGACGGGCAACATTATCACGCAATCAGACAAAGAGACCACAATCACTGCTTCTCATCTGCTTTCCGGTCAAGATATCAATGTGAGCGGAGAAAGTGTGACGATTGATGGCATGACAGATCATCATA
>NZ_JBHIOP010000111.1:0-1237 GCF_042195625.1 Bartonella sp. AP9QHHD
CCAGCACCACCACCACCAAAACCACGCCCTGCTTTTCCTGAACTATAGGAACCTTGTCCTATCCCTCCAGCGCCACCTCTTGATGTATCACCCCCAGCATCACCTCCGTTACCGCTTGTCTTACTCGTAATTCCGCTTGTTCCAGCATAACCATTCCCGCCTTTAGCAAGTCCTAGGTGCTCATCCGTTGCCAAGCCAAAATTTCCCCCTACTCCTCCAGTACCACCACTTCCTGAATAGCAGCCAGTAACATAACCATTTCGTGAACTATAGTAACCAGCACTACCATAGTTTCCTCCTGTGGCGGTGATAAAATTCTTGCCAATGATTGTTGTTCCTCCAGACTTACCGTTTACACACTGCTTTCCCACAGAAGCTCCTCCTTTACCAATTGTGATATTCTCATGACCCTTTAAACTGGCTTTATAGCCATACCAGACTGAACAACCGGCACCACCACCTCCTCCTCCTAATCCTGACAAATAGGCTCCGCCACCACTGCCACCTCCACCCCATGCTTGGATTTCGACTTTGGTTTTATCTGTCACCCAATCGGGCCATTCAATTTTTCCATCCTGCGTATACAGCAATTCAGCATCAGCAAGAGCCGGCCAATTCGTGATTTTATCGGTCAAATCTTTTTTAAGACTCTTTATTTGTGACAAAATGGCGGCATCCACTTGCGCTTTCGTATAAACAAGATCTCCATCCACTTTTAAAGGTCCTTTCAAGGTACTTCCATTTGTGCTTAAACTTGTCACCGTTTCACCATTATGAATAAGGCTAAACGACGAATTACCCAAAAGTTCTAAGCCACCACTCATGGTGACTTTGCTGGTAAATTTATTATAATTCTGCCATTCATTTGGGCTTGTGAGGCGCCCATAGCTGGTCATATCTTGATTAATCTTGGCTCTAAAATCATCAAGCCCCACGATATCTTCCGTTTTATGTTGGTGCGCACCTAACAGGGAGACAGCACTGCCAAAGGTGAAGTTATTATTGCTTGATTTATAGAGAACATAATTGTTGGCAGCATCTTTTGCCCCCTCGATATCGCTTAAATCAGCAAATGAGAAGGTTTTATCGGCTGCCATTTTGCCATTGAGAGCGCTTTCTAGATTTGTGATTTCGCTTATGGTATGCGTGTGTTGTAAAGGCGCTTTTTCGTCTACCTTGTCCTCAACATCGGCTATTGCCTGATCAATTTTGGTCAAGTTTTCCCGCAAGATTGGGA
>NZ_JBHIOP010000112.1:0-2793 GCF_042195625.1 Bartonella sp. AP9QHHD
TCCTTGCTGCTCTGATGATAACAAAGGCTCTAAAGAAACATGGTCCTTACACTCCAATGCAAACTTATGATGTTGATCAGAGCTTAGATAAACGTTTTTTATTTTAACAGCTGTTTCAATAGGGCGGGTAGCGCTTGCATCATAAACACCTTGTCCCGCCCGTGTCTCAAACACCACATCACGGCTTTCGTTAAAGTAAAAGGTCTCCCGTTCACAAAAACGAATGGCTGCAAAAATGCTTTCTTGGATTTGTTGAACATACTCATCGGCTATGTCATCAATCTCATCTTGAATGACCGACACTAAGTGCGAAAGTGTTCTCTTATGACGATAAACATCTCGCTTTACAGGTATCGGTCCTCCAGTCTTAACCCGAATATAATGACGTGTCATCAAAATACCTCTCAGTGATTAGTCACGAATTCAACGACTATACTTGCTTGCCCAGCTTGTACTGTTTTGTCCGCTTTAGCATAGAGAGTGACCTCTTCATCATAAGGGACAAATTCCTTCTGATTGGTGGGCTTAACCTCTTTTACTGCCTGTTGTTTGATTTCCGCTTCACCAAACTCAGTCCCTCCAGCAGTGCTGCCTATTTTGACCTTTGTGTCCGAAAATGCTGTCTTAACAAACACTTTAATCGAAGTAATCAAAGCACCACGAGGGAGGGTGCCTATCTTCATCACCTTTTCTTTATCTTCATAGCTAAAATTAAGCCGCAAAAAGCTTACCTGCTGGGTATGAAGATTTCTCCCTTGCAAGGGCTGTGGTAAATAATCTGCCATGTCTTATCCCCTCAATGATTTGTTACGAATTGCACAACCACAATACATTCACCAGCATCGGTGGTTTTGTCTCGTGTTGCATAAAGGGTCATCTCCTTATCATCTGCAACAAAAGACTTTTGATCTGTTGGCGTAAAATCTTGCGTGCCTTGGGCTTTGATGTCTTTTTCACTGAACTCATTGCCGCCATAGGTGCTGCCTATCTTTAATTTTGCCTCAGAAAATGCCGTCTTGACGAACGCTTTTATTGAAGTGATCAAAGCGCCACGGGGTAATATCCCAATTTTCTCCGTAAGATGCTTATCTTTATGCGAGATATTTAACCGCAAAAAACTTACCTGTTGGGTATGTAGATTTCTGCCCTGTAATGGAGGGGGTAATTGATCTGCCATGTCTTGTTTCCTCCCTATGATTAATTATCAGGTTCACCACTGTAGGTGGGGATAACAATCGTTCCAAAATCTTGCGCTGCTTGAGAGCTATTTGGAAATTTGAAACGGGTTTTCTTCATGCCAATCAGTGTTTTCGCAGACAAACCATAGTAACGTTGATAGTCGAAATGCTCTTCCACCAATTTATAGCGATTGACATTGCGATTATTTCCAAAAGCCATAACGATACTTTGTGCTCCAAGAAAAACAGCACGACGCACACTTTTTTTCGCTGTATGATCGGTAGATTTAACCCCATGGGTGACATGTTCAGATTCACGTAAAATCACACCATTATACATGCCTAAAGAACCATCAAAGATTGGGTTTTGCGCACGAGAGCCTGTGTAAGCAGCTTTCTGAATATCAAGCCACTGTCCAGTCTCTGTATTGGTGCGCAATTGCATCACTTGTGTTGGGTGCAAATAGAGAACATAAACACTCTCCCCATTCACACGTACTGGTCGAATTTTGGGATTAGCAAGTTTCGCCATTTTTACAGCTTCGTCAATAAGCTTCAAACTAAAGCTGTGTTTTGGCGCTTCACTGAGATCTTCATCCTTGGTTTTACCATCTGGACGGATAATTCGCTTACTACTTGGTGCCAGAGGTTCATTAAATCCATAATGCACATTCTCGATATCTATCATCCGATCTTCAAAAGAGATTGTCCTTGCTGTATATCCGCAAGCTTGAATGAAAAACATCAAGCTTAAGCGATCTGCATACCAATCAACTAAGCCATCTTTTGCTTCGTCACGCAAATCAAACGTTGTACGTTGTTGCGCTATACTACCTTCATTTTCTACACGAACTGCATGCGAAAGCTCGTCAATATATAGTCTGTCATGAAGGAATTGTAATGCCTCTTCATTCCCCTCAAGCGTCTGTCCTGAGGTAACTCCCCGTCCCAAAAGCTGTGTACGTAAGCTAAATGTAACACAATCCCCTCTGCCCTTCTGTGTTTCAGTTTTAAGTTGAATAATGCTGTTTGAACCCTTGCCTATAAGGGGGGCAATAGGTATCGCCTTTGAAACTTCTGTATTTAATAATTTTGACCACGTGCTTATCGCATGAGGATCATCTGCTCTAACTGTTGTTAATGCCATTGATTTTACCTTTCTTTGCTGTAAAAAAAACCGGCTTAAAAGCCGGACCATAACCCTGCATAAAACAGGCTAATTTCTATAAAAATGCACTCTTAATACCCGTTACCAGCACCATGCAATTGCCGAAAAATTGCTTTATTTTTCGGATTTGATATCCAAGCGTCAAATTCTTCTTCTGACATCCTATCAATGCTTGCTAAAGTGATTGGTCCAACACTGCCCCCTCCACCAGATGCCGTTAAGGTTCTCGCAGAATTCTGCCGGCTTTGAAGCGCAGCAACTTGATTATTCGCTTGTAATGCTTGGTTCTGATAGCCAAGATTTTGCGCTATTCTATAAATCTCTTCTGCCGGATTGAGATCTCTTTGTGCACAAGTCGCTACAAGAGCATGCAATTGATCTCTTATAATCGCATCTATTGTGTTTTGTTGTCCATACTCAGGATAAAGTGATGACCAAGAACTCAAT
>NZ_JBHIOP010000113.1:0-1120 GCF_042195625.1 Bartonella sp. AP9QHHD
AATTTTCAGCGCTTCTTTTGATAAGGGGACGCGAAATTCTGTTGTAGTATCACGCTTTCCTTTCATATTTTCAGCAGGAATTGTCCAGACATCATCTTCAATTTGACCTTCACGAATATGACGCAAAGGAAAAGTACGAACTCCTGTCAAAATAAGCAAACGCAAAGCCAGTTGTGTTAGGATTGTTGTTTGGCAAAGTGTTTTATAAAAGGCAGGGACCTCTTTCCAATCCATTGCGGGCATGTTTTGCGTTTTATGACGTTGTTTGCCTAAGAGAGCACGTGCTTTTTCTGTTGCTTGTAAATCAACATCCAATCCTAGTGCAGCCGCATGTTTGAGACATATATTAAGACGATTAAGAGCTCTATTAGCTGTTCCAGCTTTTGTATGCCAGATAGGAGCAAGAGTATTGCGTATCTCAGTTTGGGTAATTTCTGAAACGGGTAAACAGCCTAATTTGGGGAGAATATGAAGACGTAATGGTAAAAACCAATGTCCGTCTTTTCCATCCCCTTTTAATTCAGCTTTACGACTTTCAAAAGCATCCACGGCAATATCTTTTAAATAATGGAGATTGCTTATTGCTTCACGCTTTTGTTTATTGCGTTCTTTAATAGGGTCACGACCCTCATGCAAAACAGAACGCCATTGATTTGCCAATTCACGCGCTTTTTTTAAAGAAACGTTTCGCAATGCCCCCAAGCCCATTTCACGACGGCGCCCATGAATGGTATAACGGTAAATCCATTGAGCACCTCCATCTTTACGCTTGTGAAGTAACAAGCCGGCACCATCGTTATATTTGCCAGCCCCTAATGTTGCAACAGATCTTGCATTAAGACGGTTCATAAGAGCCATTTTAAGTCCTTTCTTATACAAATTTTATCCACACACTCATCCCACTTGCTATGTGCAAACGAGTGGTTTTGATTGATTCAATATAAACAGATTTGAAATAAGAGAATCTTACGTTATTCGGGTCTTTAACTCAATATGAATAACGCTAGATTATCATTATAAATCAATAGCTTGTCACCAACTGACAAGCTTGCGAAACAAACCTTCTGTCGACAAATCTGATGCGTTACTTTCTTTCTCTAAATGCTCTTCATCATACATC
>NZ_JBHIOP010000114.1:0-2866 GCF_042195625.1 Bartonella sp. AP9QHHD
TGAAACCCAAGAAGATGCGGCTGGAAACGTTGCAAACACCACACCAGACAAAGATGATACCCTTGATCCAAACGCCCCACCTAACGCATGTGATGAAGGCGAAGGCGTTATCCATATGGATGAAGAAGGCATCAATTAGCAAAAATATCAAAAAATTATCAGAAGCAACTTGACAATGTGGCAACAATATGAATAATCGAATCAGGTGCCTCAAAAACACCTTAAAACATCTAGCGGATTGGTTGCCGAAATAATCAATCTTCTGAACATTAAAGATTTTGACTCATTATATGCCGTGGCATATAAAGGTCTTGTCGGGTGTGGTTATGCTATACAATACCCTTTTGGGAAAGGCATAACGACGGACTAGATGCCGTGTTTTTGAGCACCCGGCACTCTCTATTGAGTGTCAATCAAAAACTTTAACATCTAGGAGTTCATCATGAACACTCTTATAAAAATATCAGAACAAATAATTGGACAGGAAACAGTTCAAACTGTTAACGCTCGCGAATTACACGCATTTTTAGAAGTAAAAACCAGTTTTAAAGATTGGATTATCAGACGTATTCAAGATTGTAAATTTAAAGAAGAGCATGACTTTTGCTCTTTTTTGAGCGAAAGTTCAGGTGGACGTCCTTCTAAAGATTATGCTCTCACCTTAGACATGGCTAAACATCTTTCTATGATAGAGAGGAATGACAAAGGACATGAAGCGCGTCAATACTTTATCAAATGCGAACGGCTTTTGAAACAAGTAGCAACCCCACAAGTTGACTACTCCAAACCCGAAGCATTACTTGGTGTTTTGAACCATTTACAAAGTCAAATTGAGCAGAAGGATAACACCATTGCCGAATTAACACCAAAAGCAAAAGCTTTGGAAGGCTTAAAACGCTCTGATGGGTTGTTTGGTCTTATCGAAGCAGCGAAAATGCTTGAAGTACGACCAAAGGACTTAACCGATTATTTGCGTAAACATGACTGGGTCTATCGACGGGCTCCAGGGGCGCCTCTGTTACCTTATCAGGATAAGATCAAGAAAGGATTCATGGACTGTCCTGCTATCACCANGCGTAAACATGATTGGGTGTATCGACGGGCTCCAGGGGCGCCTCTGTTACCTTATCAGGATAAGATCAAGAAAGGATTCATGGACTGTCCTGCTATCACCATTCAAAGACCGGATGGTACAGAAAAGGTGCTCCCTTCAACAAAAATCACATCTAGAGGATTAGCATGTTTGAGAGAACAAATCCATGGAGGTGTACAATGAAGATAGATACCAACTTCTTATGTGACTTATGGATGGCATTATCTCGATTTTCTAGACATGAAAATATGAGCGATAAAGATTGTACTGCTCTGGTTGACACTATGAGTGTAATAGAAAAAGCTTTGATTTCAAAACTTCAGGATGAACTACCCAATATTACAAAGATTTTAGCAATTCTTACAGATTTTGGAGATTCAGAGTTACCGCATAGCATGGATTCTTTGTTACGCGCTTATGAACCAAATCTAGAGAGCCCCATTAAAAAGGTTGCTTAATTAAAAAAATATGCCTCCCCGTTCTCAAAATGGGGAGGTGGTTAAGATGCTTCTTCTAAAGTTGTCTGCTCCTTACAATTCTTTTGAATAGGTGTCAAACTCATTTGCAAATTTAAAGCATTCAAAACACTGAGAAAAGTAGAAAGCCGTGGGTCGCCTTTATCACTTAAAGAACGATAGAGGGACTCGCGATTTAAACCTGTCTCTTGAGAAACAGCTGTCATTCCTTGTTTACGTGCAATAATACCTAATACATGTGCAATATAACCACTATTTTTAGTTTCTAAAGCATCATCTAATAAAATCTTAAAGTCTTCAGGCGTGTTAAAATATTCACTTACATCAAATTTAGTAATTTCCATGTTTCATTTCCTTTACTAATTGAAGGGCTTTTTCGATATCTTTTTGTTGTGTAGATTTATCACCAGCATTTAACAACAAAATGATTTGTTTCCCTTGTTTTACAAAATAAATCCTATAGCCTGGTCCATAATTTATTTTTAGTTCACCAATGCCACGGAAATATTTCACGTCTCCTAGAAGCCCATATTCAAGGCGGAAAATACGTGCAGCAATTTTCTTTTGCACTTGTTTGTCTTTTAACGAGTCTAACCACTCTGTAAAATAGTGTGTTTTTTTAACAATAAACATCTGTAGTTTATATGCTACATAATAAATAATGTCAAATACATTCTTTTGTTCCAATGAACAAGCTACATAGGTTTTAACAAGCCATCCTTTCAAATGGGAAAAATATCAATTTTTTAATCCAGCTCTGCTTTTTGCGGAGCTTTTTTTATGGAGAAGCATATGCGAAAAATATCATTAGAGGGACTTGCACTGATCAAACAATGGGAAGGTTTGCGTTTAAACGCCTATAAAGATGCCATTGGGGTATGGACAATAGGTTATGGACATACAAACAGTGCTGGAAAACCTTTTATTTACGAAGGCATGACAATCACTGAAAAGCAAGCAGAAGAACTTCTTTGCCAAGACTTAAGACAATTTGAAAATGTCGTTGAACGCGCGGTTACAGTTTCATTAACGGATGAACAATTCGCGGCGTTAGTGTCCTTTTGCTATAATGTAGGAACAGGAGCCTTTTGTAACTCGACACTGTTAAAAAAGCTCAATCAAGGTGAATATGAAGCTGTCCCTGCCGAGCTACAGAAATGGACCAAAGCAGGCGGAAAGCGTCTTGAAGGTCTCGCACACCGGCGTGCGGCAGAAACAGGCTTATGGGCAAAAGGGGCTTATGTTTCCTCCAATTATCAAACAGTAGAAACGCAAGCACCAACAGGGCTTTTCAAAG
>NZ_JBHIOP010000115.1:0-1586 GCF_042195625.1 Bartonella sp. AP9QHHD
CGCCCCTTCCTCGACAATAAGCCCCCCTTTGGATTGGCTATTAAGGATATACATCACTTGACTAAAATATTTATTCGCCCACCGTTGTGGATCTTTTGTCGGGCGCACAACCCCATAAAATTGCCGTTCTATCTTGTCAAAATATCCCGTTATACACTCCCAACCCAATTGACCAGCTGGAACTAAAGGTTGATCGGGGGATTCAAGCAACTTTCTCCCTAAAAAAGCACGTCTTACAACCTTTTTATTGAAAGCTGCCCCTTGAATATCGGGCATCATGCACTGGAGCTGCTTAAATTCTTCCTCGCTATAATCACGAAGTTCTCCAGTGCTTAAATCGGGCGCTTTGTAATATCGCTCGCTTTCAAACCAACGGCATTCAACAAGCGTGACCATCCGACGACCGTTTTCAACATCAATGCTCCCCTCATCGCTGTAATAATCAAGATCATTATAGTGAACACCTTCATGAGAGCTCCCATCCCTTGCCCAATCTGCACTCAGCTCTGTCCAATGAGATTTGGGAAACATCTGCTTAGCTACTTCTAACGGCTTGCGGTCTACATACCACAAACGTTGCGCATCGGTTAAATTCGGTTGCACCGCTGCACTATCCCAAACCATCTTTAACGGGTCTAAACGCGTAATGACCGGTTCACCATCGAGGCTGTTCTCATAATCAAGCCGTGTATCAGTCCACCCCATGCCGCAGATAACCGCATCTTGGAAAGCATCACTATCAGCGTATTCTGCATGCGCCATGTCCCGAAACCATTCTGCCGCACCGGTAAGCAATTCACTAGGCAATGCCTTCCCTACTTGACGGGGAATAAACTGCACTTCGCGCTTGTTATTACGCTCTGACCCCACAACGGCATTGACCAATGGGGCAATACGATTAAAGGTCATAACGGGGCGGCGTTGCTTTTTTAACGCCGATAAATCTTCTTCATTCCATTGATCACCATTGTAAAAACCAAAATCCTCCCGCGCATGTTCACGCCATTTATTCACATGCTCCACATCTTCTTTGTACCAGCTCACAAGCTTGCGAAATAAGCCTTCTGTCGACAAATCTGATGCGTTACTTTCTTTATCTAAATGCTCTTCATCATACATCATTCTGCCATCCATGAGGTACTCTCATATTCCGTTCTGCCGCTATAAGCTGGTCGCTTTTGTATTTCTTTTGGTGGTTTGTATGAAATACACATCAGTCCAAAGGCATCTGCCCCATGACTGGACCAATCATGCTCTGCTCCCAAGCCAATATTACGCTTCTCATCCCATTTCTCGTGATACCAGTTCAGTGCCTTACGTCCTGCTACTGTCGTCTTCTCATTAAACCAAACAGAAGGCAAAACACGGCGGACTGTTTCTATACGTATCTTAACAGCCCCTGCTCCCTGATTAGGGATAACTTTTGTTTGAAAGCCTGCCTGTTTAAGAGCGCTCTCAAAACTCACATTGTGCACACGGTCTCTGGTCGCACCGTCATGGGGGAGAACCATCAATGCCTTCTCATAACCATTTTGACGCAACCAACCGATATGTTCGGATAAAGGCTGTCCCTGTGCTTCGTAATA
>NZ_JBHIOP010000116.1:0-2757 GCF_042195625.1 Bartonella sp. AP9QHHD
GGCAATAATATCACCCTATCAGAAAGCTATGATACCTCTAACGCAAAAGAAAAGCATGAAAAGTCTTTTGCTGGTGTGACAGGCTCTGTCAATGTGGGTATTCTTGGTGCCGTAAAAGATGTAAAGGATGCAGTCAAACGTTTTGGTCATGGGGATACAAAACACAAAATCGGTAATGGTCTTATTGCTGGTCTAAAAGGCTATGATCTCTATAGCAAAGGCAAAGGTCTTTATAATGGGATGAAAGGTGGAAACAAACAGTCTATTCGTGATATTGCTGATGTTTCTGCTAGCGTAACCGTGGGCTTTAAGACAGAGAAGGANACAATAGAAGCAGGACGCGCTGTTAATATGCAAGCCCACAAAGGCAGCATCCATGGTGTTGGAGCCGATATTATTGCCGGTACAAACCCGATGCAAAGCAATGATGAACAGAGCGGGAATATCACCATGGGAGCAGGTAAAGATATCACTTTTGAAAGTGCGCAAAACACACAAAGCACACAAAATCATACGCAAAGCGCTTCAATGAATGTTGGGTATAGTTATGGTACCGGTGGTCCAGGGTGGATGGGGAATGCTTCTTTTGGTAAAGGCAAGGGTTCCAGTGAGGAAGTGCATCACAAGAACAGCCATATTATAGGCACTGGCACTCTTCATACCATAAGTCAGGGAAACACCATACTGGCAGGCGCCGTGGCTTCTGCAGACCATGTAGAAATGGAAGTAGGGGGTGATTTCGCCATTACCAGCCGCAGTGATACGGGACAAACTTCCAGCAAGCAAGACTCTTTTTCTATTGGGTTTAATGGTGGAAAAAAGGATGATGCAGCCACAACCAATATTTCCTTGAACAAGGATAAATCCTCTAGCGATTATCATAGTGTTGTGGAGCAATCAGGCATCAAAGCCGGTGATGGCGGTTTTAAGATCAACGTTAAAGACAAAACGACCCTAACTGGGGGGCTTATTGCCAGCACTGCGCCGGCAGAAAAAAACAGCCTGACCACAGGAAGCATTAGCACCAGTGATATCAGCAACGGTGCGCATGCGCAAGCTAGCAGCCAAGGTTTAAGTATTTCTGCCGGTGGTCCGATGTATCAGGGTAAATATGGTGTCGGGAAAAACATTGCCAAAAATGTCTTAGATCATTCAAAAGCCCAAGATTCAGAGGAAGGATACACCAAATCCGCCATTAGCGATGGCACCATTGTCATTACTGATGAAGCTGGGCAGAAGGCATTGACAGGGCAAGATGTGGAACAAGCCATAGCCTCCCTTAATCGTGATACTGCCACCGCCCATAAGGGTGTACAACAGCTCGATGCAGGCAAGCTGGAACAAATCGTCCATGAAAACCGTGAAATGGCAACCCAACTTTTAGAAGAAGGATTTAAATACAGTGATGACTCCTATAAAACCATGTTTATCAAAGAGCACCCCATCGCCGTGGTGGATCGTGATGAAAATGGCAATACAATCTATGAAATAGTTGCGAATGGGGTACCTATAAGAGATGCTCGTGGACAAAAAAGCCCCAAGTTCCATTATTTAACGGATGAAGAAAAGCAGCATTTACAAGAGGGTGCTGATGGCAAGGTGCATGTGTCCTTTAATGGCATCTTTACTCCACCAGAGGAAGCCGCTGTTTATGCGGTTCAACATGCGAAGGATAAAAATGAACCGCTTTATTTTGTTGTGTTCCCTCAAGCCGATTCTGCTATTTCAGAACTTCTGGTCGCGGGCTATCAGAAGTTTATGGAAAATAACTTTTGGGGTTTGACCAATTCAACACAAGAAGCAAAAGATTTGATGTATAGCTATGGTCTTACAGGATTAGAACTTTATGGACATAGTCGCGGGACAATGACATTGGGAAATATGCTGAATTCTTTCAAACAAGAAGGTGTTCACGGTATAGCCGACAACACGAATATCAATTTCTATGGACCAGCCTTTAATGTTTTAGTTGCATCCGGTCTGTTAGGTTATGTGAGTGATGGCAAACAAACCATTGTTGGCTTTGATGGGAATAGATACGACTTTGTCAGCAGAATTATTGGCGGCAATGGCTATACTTACGAGACAATACCTGCTGGCAGTAACTGGTGGAAAGAATGGTGGAGAGTGATCATGAATCCCATAAGCTCCCATACCTGTCTTGGAGATGCGGGTCAAAAATGCCAAAAAAGGTATGGCTCATCTCATTTAAAACAAAAACCTTGAATTAAATCATGGAGGAAAAAAATGAAACAAACTTTAAAATTATTAAGCGCTGTAACTTTGTTAAGTATAGCTGGATGTCAGTTTAATAAAACTCCTGGAGGATATTTGAGCGCGTGGGAGAAAAATGGTGTTACTGATTTTACTGAGGTAGGAAAAGCCTTATTAGAATGTGGAATGCCAACCCCTTATGATACTGATCCAGAAAATAGAAAGTTAAGTTTAAATAAAAAGGCGTTTATTGATTCTTGTATGGTTCAATCAGGATTCCGCTATAAAGATACAGAGGCAGGAACGTGGTGTGAGAATTTTCAAGGAAAGAATCTTCCGGCTTGTCGTCCAGGTGCTGTCATACCACAGCGCAGTGTCAAGAAGCGCTTGAACAGCCCTTTTTGTAAAAAGCATCCAGAACAATATGAATGTTATCCTTAAGTTTTGCTGTTTGTGATGATTAACAATCCGCTATCCTTGCCTTCACTTGGAATGGTGGGATTGTTTTCTCAACCAATCATCTCAATATTGTTCACCGTTGTT
>NZ_JBHIOP010000117.1:0-3589 GCF_042195625.1 Bartonella sp. AP9QHHD
CGTGAAGGCAATTTCGCAATCATCGCTTCGTCAATTTGCCATCGGTTGTTAGCTTTGTTTGAAGTGTTGGTATTTTGCTCGTGAATGATTGGTTGTTTGGTTTCTATCGTTTTGATTTGTTCTGATTGAACATCATCACATTCGATTGGCTCGTCAACCAAATCGTTTGTTTCTAAATTTTCAAAATCAATTTCTCTTTTTGATAAAATAATATTTTTATTTTTTTTGTTATTGTTAATGTTATTGTTAATGTACCCTCTTGAAGAATCTTCAAGACATCTTGAAGAATCTTGAAGACATCTTGAAGAATCTTGAAGACTTCTTAAAGAATCTTGAAGCTCTCTTGAAGATTCTTCGTGGTTTTTATGTTTTCTAGTATTGGCGGCTTTTGCTGCTCTTTCTGCAAACTTATTTAAAGTTTCGTCTGAATTTTTTAATTCTTCTTCAACATCTGAACACCACAAATGACCATCTTCTGAAAGAATAATGTGTCCAGATCTAAATAAGTAATCTAATGCCTTCTGAAATCTTTTTACTGAACAACACGTGAAATGAGATAATATTTGCGCATCATTTACAAGAGGCTCTCTAGTACGCAACATTTGCAATCGCAATCGCATATAAACATTGCCTTCAATTGCGGGTAAACAAGCAAGATCAAGTAGCCACTTGTCTGCAAAAAGCCTCGTCCATGGCAACTTAGTTGACATACTTCACCTCCCTTTCTTTATTATTATTGCAAGTGAAATTATCTAGCTCTTCTTCACTGAGACTGTTGAGTTCTTTTTCAACTTCTGAATTCCACAACCCACCATTGTCTAAACGTATGATGAATCCACCTTCAATCAAGGAATTCAAAGCTGCTTCAAACTCTTCTACTGGATAACCAATCCAACGAGCTAATACCCTTAAGTTGTTTAAAATAGGTTCACCAGTATGGAGCATTAGAAGTCGCAACATGACATAGATACATTTCTCGGTCGGCGACAAACAACCAAGAGTAAGAAGCCATTTGTATGCAAAAAGCCTCGTCCATGGTAATTTACTGGACATACCCCAATTCCCTTTCTTTAACTAAATATAAAATTGCTAAAGCATCTGCTTCGTTATCATCTTTCGGATTGTGCCCTTTTGCACGCACCGCCTTAATCATCTCTTCTTTCGACGCATTCCCCTTGCCTGTCGTCGCTTTCTTAATCGTACTTACTGGTATCCCCTCATACGGTATCTGATGCTGTTCACACCACGCCGTTAACGTTGCTAACAAACCACCGTAAACATGCGCTGCATCTGTACCTTTATGACGCCTCACCTCTTCAAAATACACCGCGTCAATTTGACCTGCTGTCTGCTTTATTTCTGATAGCCATTGTTTAAAGCGCAAGTAACGCATTCCACCGCCTTCAAAACGGCGCGATTGAAAATTCACGGCACCACTGAATATGTCACCCTCGGCATTGCGAAACGCCCACCCCGTTTTGGTACCTAGATCAAAACAAAGAATCGTGTTATTCACCGCGCCTCTCCATACAAAATGTGTTTTATAAGGTTGTTTTTTTCTGAAAATGAAGAAAAGAAGGGTGTAAGAAGTATGCAAGCGATTTTAAATTGGATAGAACAGCATCCTGTATTATTTTCTGCGTTTTCTGTTTTATTTTCTGCACTTTCTTCGGTTGGTGCTTTATTATCCGCAATTTTTGCTTTTCTTTCTATTAAACAGACATTTAAATTAAGAGAAGAAGATCGAATAGAAGCTGCAAAATCAAGAGAAGAAGATCGCATAGAAGCTGCAAAATTGAGAAAGGAAGATCGAGAAAAAGATGAAAAATTGAGAAAGGAAGATCGAGAAAAAGATGAAAAATTAAGAGAAGAAGATCGCATAGAAGCTGCAAAATTGAGAAAGGAAGATCGAGAAAAAGATGAAAAATTAAGAGAAGAAGATCGAGAAAAATTTAAAACAGAATTAGCCAATGCCATGGACATAGCTAAATCAACTAGACAACAAGCGATATCAATGAAAAAGCTTGCCACAGTTCTGGAAAAACAATTAGAGATTTTAGAAGAAAAAAAGCTCCGTGTTACCACACACAGTTCATGGATAAGTGATAATCCTAATGATATCTTTCCAGTAATATATGTATCTTTAATCATTACAAATGCTACAAAACAAACAATTAAAATCAACTCTATCAGCATACAGGATAATAGCCTTTTTATCTTTATGTCCGCATGCTATCGTGAACTTTTGCCACAATCACTAGGAGCACTACATTACATCCATCCTCAACAGGAAAAACACTTATGCTTAAAGAAACCTCGAGTCGATCCACCCATACATAGCGATATTGATCCATTTAGCCTCAAACCTTCTGGTCTATTAGGACTAATTATTGGTGTTTTTCCTATAGACAGAAACTCAGAAATTCCTTTAATATTGACTATGGAGCACACTGCCGTAAATCCTTTAAATCCACCAGAAAAAGTGACTTTTTGCCCCGAATATTTTAATATTAAACCAAGTAATAAACTATCCGATCTGTTGTATTCCAAGCTGTTTCCATTCAATAAATAACCGTTTTCCAACATGATGAATAACGCTGTTGTTCCTCAGGGCTTTTTTCAGCCAACTCGGCCCATGTCATTGGCTTTGGTTTCATAAGAAGAAATGATAAATATTGTGCCCTATCCCATTTATTGGCTTCTGCAACTGTAACCGATTGTTTTGCCATAAACCATCTATTGAAATCTTCAATAATTTCAATTGCTTCATTCTTTTTCTGCTCATCCTTCATCAATTGTATTAGTATCTTTTGCGTTCTATCATCTTCTTCATTTACAATTGGGGCTTTTTCTACAAACTCTCTTACAAGCGCACGAACATCTTCAGACTCTTGAAGATTTTCATAAATATTTTCATATTCAGTCAAATATTCTTGCTCTTTAGATTTCTTCTGTTCAGATTCCAACAAACGTTCTTGCACTTCTTTTTGTAATTTTTGTAAATGTTGTATTTTCTCTTCATTTTCTGCTAGCTGTTCTTCCATCAATGCTTTTTGTGACGCTATTAACTCATTTTTTTCTGCTAGCTGTCCTTCCATCAACGCTTTTTGTGACGCTATTAACTCATCTCGTTCTTTTATCGCTTGTCTAAGCATTTTTATGTTTTTAAAATTGGTATAAACCGCATAACATGAACACAAATTAGCAATACAAGATATAATAAGTGCAATTAAGCCCATCCCTCTCTCCTCACTTACCCTTCTTCTTACTCTTCTTATTCTTATGAAGCGGCGCTTTTACTGCTTCATCACGCGGCTTAAGCTCTTGTGTTAGTCTTTGAATTTCCTCGTCGCGTGATTGCACATCTGCTTTTAGTGCCTGTATCTTTTCACTTTTCCGTGTAAACTCTTCTCGATACGCATCTATACTTTGTTTTAGTTCTTCAGTCTTTTGTTTCAGTTGTTTAATTTCCTTGTCACGTTCTTCAATTTCCTCGTCGTCACATTCTTCTATCTTTTGTTTAAGTTCTTTAATTTCCTTGTCACGTGATTGAACATCTGCTTCGAGTGTCATTACAACTTCACTTACA
>NZ_JBHIOP010000119.1:0-4779 GCF_042195625.1 Bartonella sp. AP9QHHD
AAGATTGATGATGACACCGGTGGGGGTTTTTGCTCTTGTCCAGAGCACAAAGAGGCGAGATTGACCCTTTTTAAGCCCTCCTCGGTATTCACCAACGACTTGGGTTCCTTTATCAAGCAAAACAACGCGCCCGTTGTCAGAGAGGATATCACGGTTGATGATGCAGCTTGCAAAGCCTGGTTGCTCACTGTTTAATGCGGTTTCTAAGATACAGGGAATAGAGGTTCCCATGGCGATGATAAAGTTTCTATCTCCCATGATCCCAGCTCTTGTACCTTCTATTTTTGTAGGCTTTAGAAGTGAGGAAAAACTTTGTGAATCATTATTAGGAGTTTCACTTATATTATTACTATAGTTATTTCTCGGCATTTGAGTTGAAGATGGGGGGGTATTGCTCGTAAAAGCCAATACGGGGGCACGTTGTGCTGCATCAAGTAAAGGATCATGTTCAACTATTTTTTCTGGTGTTGGTGATGGTGTTGGTAGTGTAATTGGAGCAATTTTTGCTTGTGATTCAACGGAAACTAATTCTAAGGGAGTAACTGAGTTATTAAAGTCTTGTTTTTTACGAATATTTGCCGTGTCTTTTGATGTTGGTGATGTTGAAAATATATTCCAAAGCACATATGCGCAAAATCCTACAAAAGCTATAATAATGATTATTTTTTTTGTATCCGATTTTGATGTATTATTTTTGCCATCTCCAATAGATCCTCGATCGTCGATGATTGATTTATCACTCATGTGTTGTCCCCTTCAATTCCCGCTTATTTAAAGATCTGATGCAATTTTACGTTCAACAGATGGTGAGGTTGTTCCGGTATTTGGATTTGTGCCTTTTGGTTGATAGGCTTCGTTAAAGACGCATAGGACGTTTTTTCCCTGTCTTAGGGTGAAGCGTGCGCTAATGGCATGGACAATAACCATGTTGCCTCTTGTGGTTTTGGGAACCAGCGATTCTGTACCGTCATTGCTGACAATATAAATGGCAGGGATTTCTTGGTTGTCTGGAAATGTAAATGTTGTGGTTTTGCCATTGTCGTAAACGGAAGAGGGTTCGAGAGTGATAGAGCCTTGAGCGGTGTAAGCCCAATTGCGAGGTCCGTATATTTCATAAGCGTTGAAGACATTATCAATCCGTTGGGATTGTTGTTTTTCTTGTCGCATAAGGGCTGCGAGTTTTCTTTGCTCTGCTTCTTCTTGTGGGTAGCGAAATTTCACAAGGAAATATGTTTCTTGTCCAGATGAAATTTCCCCATCTTTGATCATCAGTTCAAATTGATAGGAACGCTTTGAGCCATCAAGCTTTGTGGTGACGACTTGGAGATTGGTAATGGGTTGGACTTCTCGCGCTTTAAGGAAAAGAATATTGCCAGCGGGGGCGACTTCCCATGCAACACTGTTGCCAATTGCCACATGGGCAATTTCTTCATTGGGAGAAAATTCTATTTGTACCGATGAGCGTATGAAGCCAATAATTTTTGTGACATTATAAGCATCATAATTGATAAAGCGAATGCGGCTATCGCTCGGCGCACGGGTGGGAAAAACACTTGCGTAGCTTATATTCGTCAAAGAAAAGGCAACAGCAATCCTAAGAATGAGAAAAAGGAATTTTTTTGTCATGATCAGTTGACCACTTCCGGATCGGTTCTATATTCTTCAACAATAAACCCTAGAGGATTTATCAAACGGTTTTGGACAGAGATAGGGGCATTGGTATATTCAAAGGTGAGTGTTGCAACCCAGTGGGTGATGAATTCTTTGTTGTTGTCGTTGTTACGCACAGTTCTGTAGTAACGCACTTGGGCGACATTTTCATTGATAAAGGAAATTGATTTTATTGTTATTGTAACGGTGGCGTTTTTATAAAGAAGTTGGGGACTTTGGGGATTTTTTGCTCCGTACCATCCAGCAAATCTTTCTCGTTCTTCAGGAGAAGAGAGGAGAGAGACGGTTTCGAAGTTATTTTGCGTTTCTTCTACGGCGAAACCTTCACGACAGCGGACATATTTTGCGGCAAAGTAGCGTGTGATTGCTTCGTCGACATTGGTGGGACCTTCTTTTAAGGCTTCCACAACTTCGGTGATGCCGGTTGAATTGTCAACGCGGATGACAAAAGGTTCCACGGTTTTAAGGGGCGTGAGGGTGATGACCGCGAGAGAAGACATTATTGCAACCGCAACGGCTATGCCAGCAATGGCAAGCGAGATGCGGGTGGTGCGGCGTAAGGCGAGTATGCGATCTTGATCGAACGAGCGTGCTTCAGCAATATATTGTTCTACGGCGTTTTCTTTCATGCTTTTTGCCCGCAATTTTTGTAAGATTTGATTTCTTCATCCGTTAATTTTTGTGCCAGAAGCATTTCCAGCTTCCCTTCTTTTAGGGTTGAAGGTGTGTTGTTACTGATGATAATGGGCGTGGGCGTGGGTTTTTTCCCTTCCCAATTCCACATTGATCTGTTGAGTGGACGTTTAGAATATCCATCACATTTTGGGAGTGACTTCAGTGTGTTTGGTGAAGACACACAGCCACTGAGAAAGAGAAATGGTAAGATAATCCCAATTTTTTTAAAACCCCGCATTTGTGGTATTAACCTCCTCTAAATTTTGACCCCAAACCTCTTAGACCACTAATACCAGAACGAGCGGCTGCAAGAGCACCACGCCCCGCTGCTCTACTAGAATGGTGAGCTAAATGTGTTGATCCTGTAAGAGCTGCTCCTCCAGAAGCTAAAGCGGATGCAATTCCGGGTAAATGGATGAAAAGATAAATCCCACCAATGCCAATAACCAAAAATTGAAGTACAGAAAACATGATATCTGTAAGGTCACCTGAAAGGATTTCCATTGCAAGACTTACATATACGTTACCAAGCAACACGACTAATACTTGCAGAATAATGAAGTTTGCGAGTTGTCCTAACCACGCTTCTGTAAAACGCCTTGTTGTTGAAAATAGAGCAAAACCCATAAATATTGGTCCCACTGATATGACAAGAAATGATCCAAATTTAGCAAATATTGTGACGATAAAACCAATGGTGCAAAACACCCCAGAAATAATTAAGCAAATAAGACCAGCAATCCAGTTAACAATATACGTACCAACTTCAGTCCATCCGTTGTATTTATTTGCTGCATCAAAGGCGTGCGCATAAGCATTTTGTATCATATTGTCCCAGACATTCTTATCAGAAACTGCACCTTGTGTAGCATTTGAAATGGCATTAGGCAGATCAGTGAAAAATATATTTGTAATCCATGTGTTATAGCTAGCGGCTTTTGTGGTGAGTGTAACGATGATGCCAAGTTTGAAAGTTGTTGCTATAAAATCCCATAAAGGCATAGAAGAACGCCCATAGATAATGTTGTAACCTATAAATGCTATATAGATTATACAAGCTGATTGAAGAGGAACAGATAAAGCGCCTGAAAGATTGCTAATAGTTTTATCCATTATATCTGTAAGAGCATTCATTAAACGCTGATCTATCATGGTAAATATTTCTTTTGTTACCATTGGATATCCATTTTATAAAATTTTTGTAAATACTATTATTCCTAATTGTTATAATAATTTTTATGGATCAAAATTATTATCGCGTTTTTGTTGTGCTCTCCTTTTTTCATATTCAGCTTTTCTCTTAGCTGCTTCTTCTTGTTGTTTTTTCTCAAATTCTTCTCTACGTTTACGATTTTCTTCGTCAATTTTTGCCCGACGTTCTTCATGAATTTGATGATCGGCTAATCGTGCATTTTGACAGTTTTTCGAATTTCCTGTAAATCCACATCTCACCGCCCATTCTTTAAGTAAATTTTCATCTTTCTTAAAATCTTCTACACTGTAGGTTTTTTCACATCCAGCGGTGACCAGCCCTGTGCTAAGTAGTAGTGCTGCGATAATAACTTTGTTCATGATTAAGTCCCTCTTTAACTTTTAATGACCGCGAAGTTGATTTGCATAATCTTGGTATCTTTTACTAGCTTCTTCTCTAATCCGTATTGCTTCAGCTTCAGATTGAGCTTGTTGAATCATAGAAGTAGCTTGAGTTTGTAAAGCCTCTGCTTGTAATATTGCTTGTATAGCTGCTAATTGTGTTTGAGCGTCTTGAACTTCAGCAGCGGTTTTAGCATTTTTGAGTTTTTCAATAATCTTACTAATGGCTTCTTTCTTTTTATCGGCATCTTCGTAAACAGCTTGCCCTGTTGCTGCTTGTCCTACATTGCGATTGTGCAATTTTTCCACTTCTTGCTTGTAAAAGGCATCAACTGCTTCTTTTGATCCTCCACCACCCGATGGTTCTTTGTATAAAAGTTTTTCTTTCCATTTTTCAGTGTTTCCGCTACCACCACCGGTGCCATCTATTGATTGTTCTAAATGATTAAAATCAGAAGGAAGAGCAGTATTATTCCCTTGTTTGTTGAGCAATTCTTGAAGAGCGGATAAATCAGGTTTTCCATTTAAGGAACTATATAATTGTTTTGCTTGATCGAGTTGGCTCTTTAATTGGTCAAGCTGTTGTCTGCCTTGTTGAATTTGTTCTTGCAATTTGTTAAGTTGTTGTGTGCCTTGCTGGACTTGTTTCATTATTTGTCCTACAGCCGCGGGATCATATACCATGATAGCGAAGGCATTTGTTTGAAAGCCAAATAAAGCTGCATAGACGGCTGTTGCCAATAAAAGTTTTTTCATTGTTTTGACCTTTCTTGAAAAATAGGAAGCCATTTTTCTGGAGATTGTCCAACTTCATCCATAATGGTCTCTAGGAGTTCAATA
>NZ_JBHIOP010000120.1:0-3989 GCF_042195625.1 Bartonella sp. AP9QHHD
GGCTATGTCATCAATCTCATCTTGAATGACCGACACTAAGTGCGAAAGTGTTCTCTTATGACGATAAACATCTCGCTTTACTGGTATCGGTCCTCCAGTCTTAACCCGAATATAATGACGTGTCATCAAAATACCTCTCAGTAAAAATTATTACTATTGATATTATATATATTGTGTAGTATAGTGCACTGATGGTAGCGATAATAAAAACAACAGATGAATTCGATAACTGGTTAGAAAAACTTAAAGACAGAAAAGCTGCTAATATAATTCTTGCAAGGCTTCATAGAATTCGTTCAGGGCTTTTGGGTGATGCAAAGTTTTTTAATGGTATAGGTGAATTACGTATCCACTATGGTGCTGGTTACCGAATTTATTTTACAAAAAAAGGCGATAAAATCATTATATTGCTTTGTGGTGGTGACAAATCCACACAATCCAGTGATATTCAAAAAGCCTTATCTCTTTTAGAGGATCTTAAAAATGAAATTGAAAACCTTTAACTTTGAAAAACACCTCACAACACCAGAATCTCAAGAAGTCTTTTTAAATGAAGCCTTTAAAACTGGTGATGCCTCTCATATAGCGGATGCCCTTGGTATTGTTGCTAGAGCACAAAATATGAGTGCCTTAGCAAAAGAAACCAATCGCGAACGCAGTGGATTATACCGCTCTTTAAGCAAAACAGGTGATCCTAAACTTTCTACCTTAGTCGCTGTCTTATCTGCCCTTAATTTACAACTCTCTGTACAATCTGCTCCATAAATCGTGAGGGGAATTAAGCCTTCCCCTATACCTCTCAACGATTGGTCACGAATTGCACGACCACAACACACTCACCAGCCGCGGTTGTTTTATCCCGTGTTGCATAAAGCGTAAGCTCTTGATCTTCTGGAACAAACTCTTTTTGGTTGGTTGATGTAAAATCTTGAGTGCTTTGGGTTTTGATATCCTTTTCACTAAACTCATTACCACCATAGGTGCTGCCTATCTTTAATTTCGCATCCGAAAACGCTGTCTTCACAAACGCTTTAATCGAAAGGATCATTGCACCACGCGGTAAAGTCCCGATTTTGCGCGTCAAATGCTTATCTTTATGCGAGATATTCAAACGCAAAAAACTGACCTGATGTGTATGAAGATCTCTGCCGTGTAAGTGTCCTGTTACGCCATCTACCATGTCCTATTTCCTTTCCTCATCACTCAACTTCACCGCTGTAGGTGGGGATAACTATCGTTCCAAAATCTTGGGCTCCTTGTGCTCTTCCGGGCATTTGGAAACGCGTTTTCTTCATGCCCATAATTGTATGCACTCCAAAACCGTATTCGCGTTTGTAGTCGAAGGTTTCTTCTTCGATTTTATAGCGGGTCTTACCGTAACTCTTACCAAATGCCATAACGACACTTTGCGCTCCAAGCAAAACAGCACGGCGCACACCTGCAAGACGTGTACTATCCGTGGATTTAACACCATTGGTGACATGCTCTGATTCACGTAAAATCACACCGTTGTACATGCCTAGAGAACCATCAAAGATTGGGTTTTTGGAACGCGAACCGGTATAAGCAGCTTTCTGAATATCAAGCCATTGACCCGTCTCTGTATTAGTGCGCAATTGTGTCACCTGAATGGGATGCAAATACAACACATAAACACTCTCGCCATTCACGCGAACCGGTCTAATTTTAGGATTCGCTAGCTTAGCGCACTGAAGCGCTTCATCTATCAATTTAAGATTAAAGCTGTGTTTGGCTTTTTCTGTAAGCTCTTCATCCTTGGTTTTTGCTTCTGGTCGCACAATGCGCTTACTGCTTGGAGCTAATGGTGCATTAAAGCCCCAAAAAAGAGGATCAAGATCAACCAGTTCTCCCTCAAAATTAAGCCTGTTGGCTGTATAACCGCAAGCGTGAACGAAAAACATCAAACTCAAACGGTCCGCATACCAATCTGATAAACTGTTTTTGGCTTCTTCGCGCAAATTAAACAATGTGCGCTGATTATCAATAGTGCCTTCATTGGCAATTCTTGTTCCATGATAAAGTTCATTGATATACAGTTTATCATGAAGGAATTGTAGTGCCTCTTCATTGCCTTCAAGGGTTTCACCCTCACTCACACCACGTCCTGATAACTGAGCTCGCAGACTAAATGTTACACAATCCCCTTTGCCTTTTTGCGTCTCTGTTTTCACCTGAATAATGCTATTGGAATCCTGCCCCATCAAAGGAGCAATAGGAGTTGCTTTGGAGACCTCCGCATCAAGAATTCTCGCCCATGTTTTTAACGCATGGGGATCATTAATCCCTATATGTGTTGTTGCCATTTATTTCACCTTTCTTTGCTATAAAAAAACCGGCTTAAAGCCGGACCACCAACCCGCACCAAAGGCGGCTTATTCTCTAAAAGTCTTTCACTTAATCTTCATCATCTGCACCACTCAATTTGCGTATAAGCACTCGGTTCTTTGGATTACTGTACCACGCTTGAAACTCTTTATCCGTCATAGCGTCCATCGTTTCCCATGAAAGTGGACCCGTCACGCCCCCTCCACCAGATGCCGTTAAGGTTCTCGCAGAATTCTGCCGACTTTGAAGTTCTGCAACTTGATTATTCGCTTGCACTGCTTGGTTCTGATAGCCAAGGTTTTGTGCTATTCTATAAATTTCTTCTGCCGGATTGAGATCTCTTTGTGCACAAGTCGCTACAAGCGCATGCAATTGATCTCTTATAATCGCATCTATTGTGTTTTGTTGTCCATACTCAGGATAAAGTGATGACCAAGAACTCAATTCCTTTGCGCGTGCCTCATAAAGAAAATTTGCCGCGGCATCAAAATCACTGGATTTATTTTGAAACGACTTAACAGAATTATTAAAAAATTCACCAAGACGTATATCATGCTGCTGCTGTTCCTCAGCTTGTCTTAGCGCTTCTTTCTGTTCCCTAATATACGCATCTTGCTTTTGAATCTTATCTAGCATCCACGCCACTAAACGAACAGGGTCCTCACGTAGGTCTGGGGGTGCATTTTCACCTTCAACCATTGGCGTCTGGGATTGGGGTTCATAAAACTTGACAAGCGCTTCACGGGCTTGTTTGGCTTGTTGCTCCACACGCTGCTGTTCTATACTAGGAACAATCTCTGAAGGCTTTTCAACGGGCTGTGCAACCGGCTCTGGAGAGGTGACATCATCATTATCAATCGTTTCACCATCATAAGTGCCAGCATCAAAAGAGCTCTCATCATCAAAGACCGGTGCTCCAACTCTGTAATCTTCATTCATAGCTTCATTCATTTCTGCATTCATTCTTTCACCTTTCTCAACTATGCATACCTCTGTGTAATGCTATTCGCTCTCGCATAATCTGATTGTGTGCCTGATCATTGAGAAGCTTCTGCCGTTCAATCTCATAGCGTTGCTTCATCAGTTCTGCGTCTGTTTTTGCTCTCTCTTGATGCACAAAAAGATCAATCTGCTTTTGTTGCAAATCCATCTGATGCATCTGTGCTTTCGTCTCTAAGTCTTGTTGCTTTTCCTGCAACTTCATTTCCTGCTCGGGATCCATCTGCTGTTGTTGTGCCATTTGTTGCTGTTGGAACTTCTCACTGACACGATTGAGTAATGACGCAGGCAAGGGTGAGTAACGAAGTAGATCAAGCATAATATCCGGCGTAATGGCATTTTGAAGCAATGGGAGCAGCTGTGTGATGATACCGAAGGTGCGCTCTTTCTCATTCGGGCTGGTTGGCGCATCATCAACTACAATATCATACTCGACACTCGTTACTTCTTCACGCGTCAATGGAATATATTGCGCATTCTCTTCACCAGATATCCGTACCAAACGACCATCGGACAAGTAATTCTGTATCAAGTGCAAAATAATCTTACCTTGCCGCTTGCGGTACAAACGTAAACCATCAAACAGACAAGCAAGCAGATTTAAACTGGATTGGCGTCGTTGTGCCTCCAAAATACCCGCTTGT
>NZ_JBHIOP010000121.1:0-115223 GCF_042195625.1 Bartonella sp. AP9QHHD
TCCCATAAGCTCCCATACTTGCCTTGGAGATGCGAGTGATAAGTGTACATGGCGCTATGGCACATCTCATCGTGAACAAAATAAGAAAAAAATCTTGCTATTAGTTTTCAGGAAGATATTGTTAATTGTGATGACAACGATGCTGTTAAGCAGCGTATAGGATTGATCAATGGTTATTTGAAGTCAGTAGTGAAAGAAGGTTGGGTGGATATTAATGAAGGGAAGAGCCTTTTTGATGATTGTATAATAGAAAAATCTAATAGTGGTTTTGTAGATTATTGTTTACAAATTAAAGTAAATAACCTCTTTTTTATTTACATGAGAGAAGTAAAGGGTTTCGTTGGTTTTTTTGTTTTAAAGTCCTTACAGAAGTTCGCAGGCATAGAAGCAAAAATGGAATAATTTTTTTATTGGATGAGCCAGCAAATAATTTACATATTCATCCACAGAGAAAAATATTAAGCTCCTTACAAACTTTATCGAGCATAAAGGGCAATAAAGTAATTTATTCGACGCATTCCCCTTATCTTATTAACGACGATAATTTGGATAATTTGTTTACCGTACGTAATGAAGCAAATGATTTTGAAGCGCCTCGAATTGTTTGTGAAAGATTTCTGGAATTAACTATATCTCCTGAAGAAACTGTGAGGGCTGTTGAGCCTATTGTTCAAAAAACATGGATTACACACCTTGGAACAGGAGCTGATTGGATTATAAAAAAATTTAATGGAGTTGCTGCTAATGCAAAGAAAGTAAATCACATTGCTGATTGCGTGAAACATATTATTGGTGGATAATTTTCTCAGTTTATGCCGTAAAGCTTATACCCTTACGCGTTTTATTTAAATGCTAACACCCTTTGGTAAAATTTTACGGAAACTTCGCATTGATCACTCCGAACGCCTCTTAGATATGGCTAAGAAATTAGACATATCTGTAGGATTTTTATCTTCTGTCGAGATTAGCAAAAAATCTGTTCCTGTAGGACTGGAGGAAAAGATCATAGAGCTTTATGGTTTAGATCAAGAGGCAGCAGAAATTTTGAGAAGAGAATCGGATGCTTGTTGTAAAAGTTTCACTATAAAGTCTTCTGATACATTTAGATGTGAAGCTGTTGGTATGTTTGCTAGACTGATAAACATTATTTCACAAGAAAAGATTTAGAACTATTAAAAAATTGTTAGAGAAAGCTGGCAAAAAGAATACGCTTTGTAAAGGAAATAGTGAAAACCCTATTCCCTTAACTTTATTAAGGCATCCCTCGCAGTAAAAAAGATATGAATTCCAAAAACTTAATAGGAATATAAAGCTATATGGTGGGCGATGAGAGACTCGAACTCCCGACATCCTCGGTGTAAACGAGGCGCTCTACCAGCTGAGCTAATCGCCCAATGCAATGATCCGCAATTGAATGGAGACTATTTAAGGAAGAATTTTTCTAAACGCAAGAATAAAGATGGGATTTGATAATTTTTTTAAAAAATGCATAATCCTTCTTGACATGAACGCATGAACCCCTTACACGACCGCTTGTACCAAATTAAATTGGTTCGAAAAAAATGCGCGGGTGTAGCTCAGTTGGTTAGAGTGCTGGCCTGTCACGCCGGAGGTCGCGGGTTCGAGCCCCGTCACTCGCGCCATTTCGTGATTCCTTATGAAATTTCCTTTTTAAAATATCCATATGCTATGAGTAATGTGGTGGAGTGTTTGATCGGGGAATAAATATGTTTTTTCTTTCTTTTTATATGGTTTATAAGAATAGGGCTTGCGTCTTTCTTTGCTCTGCGTTACCTATGCCGATAAGAAAAGTATCGCTCTGTATGCCTTTGAAGCAGTATGAATAGAGTTAATAGAGCGATTGTTAAATTTGTCTGTTTGGTCACGCAATATTGAATCATTGTGTTAAACTCAGGCATTTCGTTATGATGGAAGAGGGTTATGGCTTATTTATTGAGCTCTTATTTACCAGTCTTGATTTTCATTATTATATCAGCGGTTATTGCTGGAGTTTTGTTGATTACACCTTACATTGTAGCATATCGTTCTCCCGATCCTGAAAAATTATCGGCTTATGAATGTGGGTTTAATTCATTTAGTGATGCACGCATGAAGTTTGATATTCGTTTCTATTTGGTATCAATTTTATTTATTATTTTTGATCTTGAAGTTGCTTTTCTTTTTCCTTGGGCTGTTTCATTCGAATCAATAGGTATGTTTGGCTTTTGGTCGATGATTGCGTTTTTAGCGATTTTGACTATTGGATTTATATATGAATGGAAAAAAGGAGCCCTTGAATGGAATTAAGATATAATAATTCAACGATTGAGGCTCCAAAACCAAAAGGAATCATTGATCCAAATACTGGTGGGCTGATAGGATCTGAAGATGAGTTTTTTCGTGATATCAATGCTGAATTGTCAGATAAGGGTTTTTTAGTTACCTCTGCAGATGCTTTGATTACTTGGGCACGTACCGGTTCTTTAATGTGGATGAGTTTTGGTTTGGCTTGTTGTGCTATCGAAATGATGCAGTGCTCAATGCCTCATTATGATAATGAGCGTTTTGGATATGCACCACGAGCTTCACCCCGCCAGTCAGATGTGATGGTGGTGGCAGGTACTCTAACAAATAAGATGGCTCCTGCTTTAAGAAAAGTGTACGATCAGATGCCAGAGCCACGTTATGTGATTTCTATGGGATCATGTGCAAACGGTGGGGGATATTATCATTATTCCTATTCAGTAGTGCGGGGATGTGATCGTATCGTGCCTGTCGATATATATGTCCCAGGGTGTCCACCTACAGCAGAGGCATTATTATACGGCATATTGTTGCTACAGAAAAAAATCCGTCGTACCGGATCCATAGAGCGATAGAGAGTTTTCTTGTCATGGTGGATGAAACATTGGTTGAGCTTGCTGCTTATTTGGAAAACAAATTAAAAAATAAGCTTGAAGAGACTGTTCTTGCTTTTGGTGAATTGACCATTGTGGCACGTCTTGATGCAATTATCGATGTCTTAATGTTTGTTCGTGATGATTCTCGTTGTCAATTTATTAATCTTACAGACATTAGTGGTGTGGATTATCCTTCTCGCGATAAGCGCTTTGATGTTTCTTACCAATTGTTATCTCCTCGTGAGAATTTACGCTTACGTGTAAAAGTTCGTACAGATGAAAATACTCCTGTTGCTTCAGCTTGTACGGTTTATCCTGGTGCAGAGTGGTATGAACGAGAAACGTATGATATGTATGGGATTTTATTTTCAGGACATCCGGATTTGAGACGGATTTTAACAGATTATGGGTTTGAAGGATATCCTTTACGCAAAGACTTTCCTGTGACAGGATTTGTTGAATGCCGTTATGATAATGAAGCAAAGAGGGTGATTTATGAGCCTGTTGTTTTGCGCCAAGAGATGCGTAATTTTGATTTTCTTTCTCCTTGGGAAGGAGGACAGTATACTTTGCCATGTGATGGGAAAGCAGATGAAAAAAAATAATATTGGTTTTGATAAGGCATTATATTAGGGTACTGTATTTCTTAAATAATTAAATATTTTTTAGCGTGATAGATTTTTTTGATATTTGATATGAAGTTTTTTAAAAAGCAAGGGGTTGATTGTGGCTGAGGTCAATGTTCGAAACTTTAATATCAATTTTGGTCCGCAGCATCCTGCCGCGCATGGGGTTTTGCGCATGGTTCTGGAGCTGGACGGTGAAGTTGTTGAGCGTGTAGATCCACATATTGGGTTGTTGCATCGCGGTACTGAAAAATTAATGGAAACAAAGACTTATCTCCAAGCTGGTCCTTATCTAGATCGTTTGGATTATGTTGCTCCTATGAATCAGGAACATGCTTTTGTTCTTGCTATTGAAAAGTTATTAGATATAAAAGTTCCTAAAAGAGGGCAATTAATACGTGTTTTGTTTTCTGAAATTGGGCGTATTCTTAATCATTTGCTTAATGTAACGACACAGGCAATGGATGTTGGTGCTTTAACACCACCGCTTTGGGGATTTGAGCAACGTGAAAGATTGATGATTTTTTATGAGCGTGCCTGTGGTGCTCGTCTTCATGCAAATTATTTTCGTCCTGGTGGCGTGCATCAAGATTTACCAGAATCTTTAGTTGAGGATATTGGTGATTTTATTGATCCATTTCTTGTTTCTCTCGGAAAACTTGACGCGCTTGTGACCCCAAATCGGATTTTTAAGCAGCGTAATGTGGATATTGGCGTTGTAAGTATTGATGAAGCTTGGGCACGCGGTTTTTCTGGGGTTATGATTCGTGGAGCTGGTGTTCCATGGGATTTGCGTAAAAGTCAGCCTTATGAATGTTACGATGAAATGGAATTCGATATTCCTATAGGTAAAAATAGCGATTGTTATGATCGCTATCTTATTCGTATGGAAGAAATGCGTCAATCAGCGAAAATTATGCGCCAATGTGTGGAACGTTTACTGAGTACTGAAAAAAATGGACCAGTTTCGAGCTTGGATCGCAAAATTGTACCACCGACGCGGAGTGAAATGAAAAGCTCGATGGAAGCACTGATTCATCACTTTAAACTCTATACGGAAGGTTTTCATACACCTCCTGGAGAAGTATATGTTGCTGTGGAAGCTCCGAAGGGTGAGTTTGGTGTTTATCTTGTTTCTGATGGAACCAATAAGCCTTATCGTGTCAAGTTGCGTGCTCCTGGGTTTGCTCATCTCCAAGCTATGGATTTTTTAACCAGAGGTCATATGTTAGCAGATGCTACAGCTATTTTGGGTTCGATTGATATTGTTTTTGGGGAGGTTGATCGCTAATGTCCGTACGCCGTCTTGCAGATGATGTTTATCAGCCCGCTGAGTTTTCTTTTACAAAAGAAAATCAGATATGGGTAAAAAATACCATAAAAAAATATCCTGCAGGGCGTCAGCAGTCTGCTGTAATTCCATTATTAATGCGTGCTCAAGAGCAAGATGGTTGGGTGACACGTGCTGCGATTGAGCATATTGCTCAGATTCTTTCCATGGCTTATATCCGTGTCTTAGAAGTTGCTACTTTTTATACTCAGTTTCAGCTTAAGCCTGTTGGAACAAAAGCGCATATTCAAGTTTGTGGTACAACGCCTTGTATGTTACGTGGTTCTGATGAATTGATTAAAGTTTGTCAGAAAAAAATTCATCATGAACCTTTTGCGACCAATCAGGATGGAACCTTATCATGGGAAGAGGTGGAGTGTCTTGGTGCTTGTGTGAATGCTCCGATGGTTATGATTTTTAAAGATACTTATGAAGATCTTACAGCTGAACGCCTTGAAGAAATTATTGATGCATTTGAAGCAGGTAAGGGTTCTGAGATAGAGGTTGGTCCGCAAAATAGTCGTAAATCGTCGGAACCGATTAGTGGTTTAACTTCTCTTATTGATGATGAGAAAGAAAAAAAGATCTCTCAAGTCTTCACCAAAAAAGGATAAGGAAAGAATGGGGAACATAATTAAGTATTTTTCTTGAGAAAATATTTTATTATTCTACCCATGATGGCAACATTTAACGAAAAGTAAGAAATCTTGAAAAGATATTTAAAAATTGCATTTGAGGAAAAGCGGAAAATGCTATGGGTGATAGAAAAAAAGGTGGGGTATGCTAGCTGATAAAGATCGTATCTTCACCAATATTTATGGTTTAAAAGACAAATCATTAAAGGCTGCGATGTTGCGTGGGCATTGGAATGGTCTGAAAGAAATGATTGACAAAGGTCGTGATTGGATCATTGATGAAGTGAAGGCATCGGGTTTACGCGGTCGTGGTGGTGCTGGTTTTCCTACTGGAATGAAGTGGTCCTTTATGCCAAAGCAGAATGATGGACGTCCTCATTATTTGGTTGTCAATGCCGATGAATCTGAACCTGGAACTTGTAAAGACCGTGATATTTTACGTCATGACCCCCACACTTTGATTGAAGGATGTGCAATCGCTACTTTTGCTATGGGAGCCAATGTTGCTTTTATTTATATTCGTGGTGAATATATTCGTGAACGTGAAGCGCTTCAAGCTGCCGTTGATGAATGCTATGATGCGGGTTTACTTGGCAAAAAAACGAAATATGGGCATGCTTGTGATATTGTTATTCATCATGGAGCGGGTGCTTATATTTGTGGTGAAGAAACAGCTCTTCTTGAAAGTCTTGAGGGAAAAAAGGGACAACCTCGGCTTAAACCACCATTTCCTGCCAATATGGGGATTTATGGCTGTCCAACAACAGTAAATAATGTAGAGTCTATTGCCGTTGTTCCAACGATTTTGCGGCGGGGTGCTTCGTGGTTTTCATCAATCGGACGAGCAAATAATGTTGGAACGAAATTATTTATGGTTTCAGGGCATGTTAATGCACCTTGTACATTTGAAGACGCTCTTGGTGTTTCATTCCGTGAATTAATTGAAAAACATACGGGTGGTGTTCGTGGTGGATGGAATAATCTTTTAGCAGTTATTCCAGGGGGGGCTTCTTGTCCAGTCGTTCGTGGTGAGGATATGATCGATGCGATCATGGATTTTGATGGGATGCGAGATGTCGGGTCTTCTTTTGGCACAGGGGGAATGATTGTTATGGATAAATCAACCGATATTATCAAGGCAATTTGGCGTATAGCTGCTTTTTTCAAGCACGAGAGTTGTGGTCAGTGTACACCGTGTCGTGAGGGGACGGGATGGATGATGCGTCTTTTAGGGCGTATGGTTGAGGGAAGAGCGCAAAAACGCGAGATTGATCTTTTGTTTGAAGTGTCTAAACAGGTTGAAGGACACACTATTTGTGCGCTTGGTGATGCTGCCGCATGGCCTGTACAGGGGTTGATACGTAATTTTCGTCCAGAAATCGAGCGTAGAATTGATGAATACACGCGAAATGTAGTCCAAAGCAAAAATATTGCTTTAGAAGCGGTTTAATAAAGGATTTTGTTTTAAGAACGACCGAATGCAAATTTTAAGTGGGTTATCCGCAGGTTGGATGGGTGATGATAAATATCAAAGTTGATGGCAAAGAGATTGAAGTTCCTGATTACTACACGTTGCTTCAGGCTGCTGAGGCGGCTGGGGCAGAAATTCCACGTTTTTGTTTTCATGAATCTTTGTCAATTGCTGGAAATTGTCGTATGTGTTTAGTTGAGGTTAAGGGTGGTCCACCAAAACCTCAGGCTTCTTGTGCTATGGGGGTTCGTGATTTACGATTAGGGCCTAACGGTGAGGCACCTGAGATTTTTACCAATACACCGATGGTAAAAAAAGCACGTGAAGGTGTTATGGAATTTCTTCTCATTAATCATCCTTTGGATTGTCCAGTGTGTGATCAAGGGGGAGAGTGTGATCTTCAAGATCAAGCAATGCTTTATGGACGAGATTGTTCTCGTTATACAGAAAATAAACGTGCTGTAGAAGATAAATATATTGGACCTCTTGTCAAAACTGTTATGACACGGTGTATTCATTGTACACGGTGTGTTCGTTTTACAACGGAAGTTGCAGGTATTTCTGAGCTTGGTTTGATCGGTCGTGGTGAAGATGCTGAAATTACGACGTATCTTGAAAAAGCTATGACATCTGAATTACAGGGAAATGTTATTGATCTTTGTCCAGTGGGAGCTCTAACTTCAAAACCTTATGCGTTTCATGCCCGTCCGTGGGAATTGGTAAAAACGGAATCGATTGATGTGATGGATGCGCTTGGTAGTGCTATCCGTATTGATAGCCGCGGCCGTGAAGTTATGCGGATTATGCCGCGTACGAATGAAGATGTAAATGAGGAATGGATCTCTGATAAAACGCGTTTTATTTGGGATGGATTACGGACTCAGCGGCTTGATAAGCCATATGTACGCAAAGATGGAAAGCTTCAACCTGTCAGTTGGACAGAAGCTTTTGCAAAAATTAAAATGGTAATCTCTAAAATTTTTCCAGAAAAAATTGGAGCCATTGCGGGGGATCTTGCTTCTGTTGAAGAAATGTATGCCCTTAAAGCATTATTGAGTTCTTTGGGCTCAACGCTTTTTGATTGTCGTCAAAGAGGGGGGGCTTTATCGCCAGAGTTTGGGCGCTCGAGTTATATTTTTAATCCTACAATTGTAGGTATTGAACAGGCTGATGCACTGCTTATTGTGGGATCTAATCCACGTCATGAAGCAGCTGTTTTAAATGCGCGTATTTTAAAGCGCCAACGGATGGGCAATTTTCCTATTGCATTAATTGGAGAGAAAGTCGATTTACGTTATCCTTATTCTTACCTTGGATCTGGGAGTGATACATTAACGACACTTATTCGTGGAGAGGATGTTTTTTTTAATGTCTTAAAAGAAGCGAAGAGGCCCCTTATTCTTATCGGAGAGGGAGCGGTTTCAGGAAGTGAAGGTTTATCTGTTTTAAAAAGTCTTGCTAAATTAGCTGATAATATAGGTGCTCTTAGTGAGACATGGAATGGGTTTGGGGTTCTTCATAATGCAGCTTCGATTGTTGGAGGGTTGGACATAGGCTTTACTTCTAAGCTTGGGGTTGCAAATATACTTAAAACCTGTGAAGTTCTATTTTTGCTTGGTGCTGATGAAGTAGAATTAGCCAATACAAAAGCTTTTACAGTTTATATTGGGAGCCATGGTGATAATGGTGCACATGCTGCTGACGTTATTTTGCCTGCATCTGCTTACACTGAAAAATCAGGGCTTTATGTGAATACAGAAGGACGTGTTCAAATGACAAATCGGGCTGGTTTTGCTCCAGGTGAAGCAAAAGAAGATTGGGCTATTTTGCGTGCTTTATCGGATATTTTAGGACAAAAGCTCCCTTTTGATTCTCTTTCTCAATTAAGGCAATGCTTGTTTAATGATTATCCACACCTTTGTGCTGTTGATGATATAGTGCCTTCTGATATAAGTGGTCTTAAGGCGCTTGGTTCAAAAATGGTTTCTCTCGAGAGTCAAGCATTTACTTCTATGGTTAAAGATTTTTATTTAACAAATCCGATAGCACGTGCTTCTGCTGTTATGGCTGAATGTTCATCTCTTGCAAAAAACCGTGCTACACAAACAGTAAAGTAAGGCAAAGGAAAAGGAATAATGATGTATGATTTCTTTATGACTTGGCTGTTGCCATTACTCATTATAATCGGAAAAACACTTCTTCTTTTGGTCGTTCTTTTGGTCTTAGTTGCTTATCTTCTTTATGCAGATAGAAAAATTTGGGCAGCGGTACAATTGCGTCGTGGACCAAACGTTGTTGGACCATGGGGTTTGTTACAGTCTTTTGCAGATTTAATTAAATTTGTTGTTAAGGAGCCTATTATCCCTGCAGGTGCAAATAAGGGTGTTTTTCTTTTGGCTCCTTTTGTTTCAGCGACACTTGCTTTATCAACTTGGGCTGTTATTCCTGTCAATGAGGGTTGGGAGATTGCAAAGATTAATGTTGGCTTGCTTTATATTTTAGCCATTTCATCTCTTGAAGTTTATGGTGTTATTATGGGGGGATGGGCATCAAATTCAAAATATCCTTTCTTAGGAGCTCTTCGTTCGGCGGCACAAATGGTTTCTTATGAAGTTTCCATTGGTTTTGTGCTTGTGACTGTCATTTTAATAAGTGGTTCGTTAGATCTCACAACAATTGTTTTTAAACAAACGCACGGGCTTGGTACAACTCTTGGTCTTCCTTTTAACAGTTTTCTCGATTGGAATTGGTTGGTCCTTTTTCCAATGTTTATTATATTTTTTATTTCTGCGCTTGCAGAGACAAATCGTCCTCCATTCGATTTGGTGGAAGCAGAATCCGAACTTGTTGCTGGTCATATGGTAGAATATTCTTCAACGCCTTACATGCTCTTCTTTCTAGGTGAATATGTTGCGATTGTTTTAATGTGCGCATTAACAACCATTCTATTTTTAGGCGGTTGGCTGCCTCCCTTAGATGTTTGGTGGCTTAATTGGGTTCCTGGTATCATTTGGTTTGTTTTAAAAGTCTGTTTTGTATTTTTTTGGTTTGCTATGGTTAAAGCATTTGTTCCACGTTATCGCTATGATCAGCTCATGCGGCTTGGTTGGAAGGTTTTTCTTCCTCTCTCACTAGCAATGGTTGTGATAACTGCTGCTTTTTTAAAGTTTACGGATTTCGTTTAAGAGGAGATTTTACGATGTCAGGTTTTATTCAGGCGGCAAAGTCACTTCTTCTATTGGAATTTGTGAGTGCTTTTTTCTTAGCTATGCGTCAATTTTTTTCACCAAAACCCACGATTAATTATCCTTATGAAAAAGGTTTTGTATCTCAGCGTTTTCGTGGTGAGCATGCATTGCGTCGCTATCCAAATGGTGAAGAACGGTGTATTGCTTGTAAATTATGTGAAGCGATTTGTCCTGCTCAAGCGATTACAATTGAAGCTGGTCCACGGCGCAATGACGGTACACGTAGAACTGTCCGTTATGATATAGACATGGTTAAATGTATCTACTGTGGTTTTTGTCAAGAAGCCTGTCCGGTTGAGGCTATTGTCGAAGGTCCAAATTTTGAGTTTGCGACGGAAACACGTGAAGAACTTTATTATGATAAAGAAAAACTTTTATTGAATGGAGATCGCTGGGAGCGAGAAATTGCTCGAAATATATTGATGGATGCGCCTTATCGTTAAGTGTATCGTTAAATGAGGTGTCGGATATTTTTCCGATAAATTGTAATCTGGTATGAAGTTTATACCAATTGTTTGAATAATTAAGGAGAAGCCTATGCTAACAGATCTAGCGGCGGCATTTTTCTATTTGTTTGCTTTTATTATGCTAACAAGTGCAGTTATTGTTATTACAGCACGCAATCCAGTGCATTCTGTTTTGTTTTTAATCCTCGCATTTTTTAATGCAGCAGCTTTGTTTTTACTTGCAGGAGCAGAGTTTTTAGGGCTTATTCTGCTTGTTGTGTATGTTGGAGCTGTCGCTGTTTTATTTTTATTTGTCGTTATGATGCTTGACGTTGATTTTGCTGAGTTAAAGAGTGGAACTCTTCGGTATGCTCCTATTGGAGCTCTTATTGGTGTTATTATCGCTGTAGAATTGATTGTTGTTTTTATGAGTAGCTATTTTTCTCCAGTCTTGAGAACGCATGTTACGCAACCAATGCCAGATTTAGCGCAGCGAACAAATACACAAGCATTAGGTGATATTCTCTATACGGATTATGTTTTCTATTTTCAAATTGCTGGAATGATTTTATTGGTTGCAATGATTGGAGCTATTGTTTTAACACTTCGTCATAAATTAGGAGTAAAGCGGCAATCTATTGCGGAGCAAGTTTCTAGAACGGTAGAAAGTGCCATTGAAATCAAACAAGTTGAATCAGGCAAAGGTATGTAAGGGGGGCTATGCAGATGTATATTGATATTACACATTATCTCACTGTTTCTGCTTTGATGTTTACAATTGGTATTGCTGGAATTTTTCTCAACAGAAAAAATGTGATTATTATCTTGATGTCCATTGAGCTTATATTGCTTTCAGTTAATCTCAATTTTGTTGCATTTTCAGCATTTCTTCATGATCTCGTTGGTCAGGTATTCGCTTTATTTGTCTTAACCGTAGCAGCTGCTGAAGCTGCCATTGGTTTAGCAATTCTGGTCGTTTTTTTCCGTAATCGTGGTTCCATTGCGGTTGAAGATGTTAATGTAATGAAAGGCTAACCAGTGATGTATTATACGATTGTCTTTCTTCCGCTTTTGGGTTTTTTAATTGCTGCACTAGGTGGAAAAACGATAGGAGATCGTGCGAGTGAATTGATAACATGTAGCTTTATGGTTGTTGTTGCCATATTATCGTGGATAGCATTTTTCAGTACTGCACTTGGTCATATTCCAGCGATTGATGTATTGGTATTACATTGGATGACTGTTGGTGACTTAAGCTTTAATTGGGCTTTACATGTTGATGCATTAACAGCTGTCATGCTTATTGTTGTGAATAGTGTTTCGGCATTAGTGCATATTTATTCAATTGGTTATATGCACCATGACCCTTCAAGGTCTCGTTTTTTTTCTTATCTTTCTTTGTTTACATTTATGATGCTTATGTTGGTCACATCCAATAATTTGATTCAGATGTTTTTTGGATGGGAAGGTGTCGGACTTGCTTCTTATTTACTCATTGGTTTTTGGTTTCAGCGCGATTCTGCTAATAAGGCCGCAATGAAAGCTTTTGTAGTTAACCGTGTTGGAGACTTTGGTTTTCTCTTAGGAATCTTTAGTATTTTTGTTTTGTTCCAATCGGTTGATTTTGCCTCTATTTTTGCAAAAGCTGCCGACAAGAGCTTTATACAAAATATGACATTTTTAGATTGGCAATTTGATGGGCAGACGGCAATTACCATTACATGTCTTTTATTATTTATTGGTGCGATGGGAAAATCCGCACAATTTCTTTTACATACTTGGCTGCCTGATGCAATGGAAGGGCCAACCCCTGTATCAGCGCTTATTCATGCCGCTACAATGGTAACGGCTGGTGTTTTTATGATTGCGCGTATGTCGCCAATTTTTGAACTTTCTTCAACTGCTTTGACCGTGATTATTATTGTTGGTGCAACAACAGCGTTTTTTGCAGCAACTGTGGGGTTGGTGCAGAATGATATTAAGCGTGTTATTGCTTATTCTACATGCTCTCAACTTGGTTATATGTTTGTGGCATTAGGTGTTGGAGCTTATGGCGCTGCTGTCTTTCATCTTTTTACGCATGCTTTTTTTAAAGCCTTATTGTTTCTTGGTGCAGGTTCTGTGATTCATTCTGTGTCTGATGAACAAGATATGCGAAAAATGGGTGGGTTACGCAAACATATAAAGATCACCTATTGGATGATGATGGTCGGGACCATTGCCTTGACCGGAGTTGGAATTCCAGGAACACTTTTCGGGACTGCAGGTTTCTTCTCAAAAGATGCGATTATAGAGTCTGCTTTTGCATCTCATAATATTGCTTCAGGATATGCTTTTTATCTTCTTGTTTTTGCTGCCTTTTTAACAAGTTTCTATTCATGGCGACTTATCTTTATGACATTCCATGGTAAACCACGGGCAACAGTTGATGTGATGCATCATGTTCATGAATCGCCTCCAGTTATGTTGATTCCACTCTTTCTTTTATCTATTGGAGCAATATTTTCTGGTGTCGTTTTCCAACCTTACTTTTTTGGTGACTTGTATAATGCTTTTTGGAAGGGAGCATTGTTTACAAGCAGCCATAATCATATTCTTCATGATGCTCACCATGTTTTTAATTGGGTAAAATGGTCGCCTTTTATAGCAATGATTCTTGGGTTTATGTTGGCTTATTTATTTTATATTGTGGCTCCCTCTCTTCCCAAGAAAATGGCGCGTATTATGCCAGGAGTGTATCACTTTCTTTACCAAAAGTGGTATTTCGATCAATTATATAACTTTTTATTTGTTCGTCCTACCTTTAGAATTGGTTCTTTTCTTTGGAAAGTGGGAGACGGTAAGATTATTGATGGTCTAGGTCCCAATGGTATTGCAGCGCGTGTTGTTGATATTACAAATAGAGTTGTTCGAATGCAAACAGGCTATCTTTACCACTATGCATTTGCAATGCTTATCGGCGTTGCATTGCTCATTACATGGATGATGATCGGGGGCGTAAACTAATGACCGATTGGCCTATTCTTTCTACGGTTACATTTTTGCCGCTTGTTGGTGTTCTTCTGATTTTGTTTATCAAAGATGATAGTGAAGTAGCACGCCATAATATACGTAATGTCGCATTTTTTACGACTCTATTTGTTTTTATTATTTCTTTAATTATTTGGATAGGATTTGATTCTAGCAACCAAAATTTTCAAATGGTTGAAAAATCCAGTTGGTTAGGGGGTGGTATTAGCTATCATATGGGGGTCGATGGTATTTCTATTCTTTTTGTTGTTCTCTCGGCTTTTCTTTTGCCTTTCTGTATTTTAGCAAGTTGGGAGAATGTTAAAGAGAGATTAAAAGCCTATATGATTGCGTTTCTTCTTCTAGAAGTTGCGATTATTGGTGTTTTTTGTGCTCTTGATGCAATGCTATTCTATGTTTTTTTTGAAGGCAGCCTCATTCCAATGTTTATCATTATAGGTGTATGGGGAGGAGCACGTCGTGTTTATGCAAGTATAAAGTTTTTCTTATATACTTTACTTGGTTCAGTGCTTATGCTGGTTGCTCTTATGGTTATGTATTGGGAGGCTGGGACACTTGATATACCAACTTTACTCAATTATCAGTTTCCTGCTCATATGCAAATATGGCTATGGCTTGCATTTTTTGCTTCTTTCGCAGTTAAAATGCCAATGTGGCCAGTTCATACATGGCTCCCTGATGCTCACGTAGAAGCACCGACAGCGGGTTCTGTTATTTTAGCTGGTGTCTTACTTAAATTAGGTGGGTATGGTTTTCTTCGTTTTTCTTTACCTATGTTTCCTATCGCTTCAGCAGATTTTGCGCCTTTTGTTTTCACATTATCGCTTATCGCTATTATTTATACATCACTGGTTGCACTTGTTCAAAGTGACATCAAAAAACTTATTGCATATTCCTCAATAGCGCATATGGGATATGTAACGATGGGTATTTTTGCTGTGAATGAACAGGGGATACAAGGGGCTATTTATCAGATGCTATCCCATGGAATTGTTTCAGCAGCATTGTTTCTTTGTGTTGGGGTTATCTATGATCGCTTGCATACACGTGAAATTTCAGCGTTTGGTGGTTTAGTGAATAATATGCCTAAATATGCTGTTGTTTTCTTAATTTTTACCATGGCAAATGTTGGTTTGCCTGGAAGCTCAGGATTTTTGGGTGAATTTTTAACCTTAATAGGTGTTTTTCAAGTAAATAAATTGGTTGTTGTTTTAGCAACAACAGGTGTTATCTTATCGGCAGCCTATGCCCTTTATCTTTATCGGCGTGTGATTTTTGGTTCCTTGGATAAAGAGAATTTAAAAGTATTAATAGATCTTTCTTTAAGAGAAAAACTCCTCCTTTATCCAATGGTTATTCTTACAATATTCTTTGGTATCTATCCAACGCCTATTCTTAAGGCAACGGCGTTTTCCGTAGAAACCCTCATCAATAAACTGCACTAGATAAGGGAAGAATGCACATGCAAACTGAAATAATAGCGCAATTAGTCTTAATTCTTCCAGAGCTTTTAATTGCATTAGGAGCTGTCGTGCTGCTTATGATTGGTGTTTATTCCAATACACGTGCTTCTTTAACAGTGACAGGTTTAGCTATGGCACTTCTTGTGGCAACCATTATTATTCTTATAGTTTTTCCGAAAAATGGTTCATTTCAAACCAATGCGCTCGTTATCGATTCCTTTAGTCGTTATATGAAAATTTTAATGCTTATTGGTGCACTCTTTTCTCTTATCATGTCTGTTGGTTTTGCCAATGCACAAAAGTTTAATATATTTGAGTTTCCAGTACTTGTTCTTTTAGCAACCCTTGGAATGATGTTTATGATTTCAGCGGGTAATATGCTGTCGCTTTATATGGGGTTAGAGCTGCAATCTTTAGCTTTATATGTTTTAGCAGCGATTAATCGTAATAATGTAAAATCTTCTGAAGCCGGTATAAAATACTTTGTTTTAGGAGCATTATCTTCAGGGTTGCTTCTTTATGGTATTTCTTTGCTTTATGGTTTTACCGGTCAAATTGGTTTTCACGAAATTGCTCTTGCTTTAAAGGGCAAAAATGTACAATTGGGGGTCATTTTTGGAATTGTCTTTATTTTAGCTGGTTTGGCTTTCAAAATTTCTGCTGTTCCGTTTCATATGTGGACACCTGATGTTTATGAAGGAGCGCCCACACCGATTACAGCATTTTTTGCTGGTGCCCCTAAAGTTGCTGCAATGGCTTTAATCATCCGTATTATTGTGGTGACCTTTATTCCCCTAGGGCGTGTTGATAACGTGATGCCTGCATGGCAACAAATTTTGGTGTTCATGGCGATTACATCAATGATACTGGGTGCTTTTGCTGCAATCGGTCAGAATAATATTAAGCGCTTAATGGCTTATTCGTCGATCAGTCATATGGGTTATGCACTTGTTGGTTTATCTGCTGGAGATATGCTTGGGATAAAAAGCGTTATCCTTTATATGACTATTTATCTTGGAATGACGCTTGGTTCATTTGCCTTTATTCTTGGAATGCGCTCTCAGAATGGAAATGTTGAAAATATTTATGATCTTTCAGGGTTAGCAAAGACGAATCCGTTTATGGCTGTTGTGATGACAATACAGCTTTTTTCTTTAGCAAGCATACCTCCTATGGCTGGTTTTTTTGGAAAGTGGTATACATTTTCTGCTGCTGTCCACGCTGGACTTACGCCACTTGCTGTCGTTGGGATGATAGCGTCTGTAGTTGGGGCTTTTTACTATTTGCGAGTCATTAAAATTATGTGGTTTGATGATGCAAAAGCGCATTTTGTTGCTTTATCGAAAGAGCTTCAATTTTGTCTTGGTCTTTCTGTATTCTTTATTTTATTTTACGCGCTTTTTGGAGTTTGGTTCGCTGAGCTAGCAGAAAAAGCAGCAACAGCATTGTTTTAATGAATATGGTTTATACTTTATCAGATTTTGCACAAAAACAGGGATACACTGTTGAAGCGTACGATAGTGTTGATTCAACAAATCTTATTGCGCAACGAAAAGCGCAAACTGGTCATCAAGGTAATCTTTGGATTGTTGCACAAGAACAATCACAGGGAAGAGCAAGAAGAGGGAGGACTTGGTCTAGTCCAAAAGGGAACCTTTATTCTAGTCTTTTATTAATTGATGATATTGTTCATCAAACTGCGGCTCAACTTGGTTTTGTTGCTGGAGTAAGTGTGGCAGAGGCAATAAAACAATTGATAAAAGAGGAAAAGCAGACAAACAATATTGTGAGCTTAAAATGGCCAAACGATATTTTGCTCAGAGGAGAAAAAAGCTCTGGAGTTTTGCTTGAGATTTTAAAATTGTCATCACAACAATATGCCTTGGTTATTGGGATTGGAATAAATGTGAAATATAATTATGAAGATGCGCCCTATTCCACTTCAAGCTTAAAGAATATCGGGTTGCGTATTGATGCAGAACAATTATTTACGGTTTTGACGGAGTGTTTTTCTAAAAATTACCTTCTTTGGAAACAACCAAAAGGATGTGAAATAATCCGAAAAAAATGGCTTTTATATTCCGCTCATCTTGGGAAACATGTCAAAGTGGTGAATGATGAAAAAGTCATTGAGGGTATTTTTGATGGTCTTGATAGTGATTTTAACTGCATCATAAAGCGAAAAGACGGTCAGACAGCCATTATAACAGCTGGGGATGTTCATTTTGGTTTGGCTGATTCTGTTAATGCAGGCCGTTATTGAAAAATTATTTTATCATCAGATACCTTAATGATTTGGGAGATGTTTATGGTTGCAGCCAATAGATGTGAATTTGTTTTTTTACCTCTGGGAGGTGTAGGTGAAATAGGGATGAATTTAGCTGCTTACGGATTTGGTCCCCAATATCTTCGTGAATGGCTGCTGGTTGATATGGGGATTAGTTTTGCTGGTTCTGAATTACCAGGTGTCGATCTTGTTTTGCCTGATATTCGTTTTCTAGAAAGTGAAAAACACAATATACGGGGTCTTGTTTTAACACATGCACATGAAGATCATTATGGGGCCGTTCTTGATTTATGTCCAAAGTTACAAGTGCCGATTTACTGTACGCCTTTTACGGCAGGATTATTGGAAACTAAAAAACAATTAGATTTTGAATCTCAAAAAATTTTACTCAATATTTTTCAAGCTGGTGATTGTTTTCAGGTAGGTTCCTTTGCTGTAGAGGCTATAGCCGTTAACCATTCAATACCAGAATCTGTATCTTTAGCAATTACAACCTCTTTGGGGACTGTGATTCATACTGGTGATTGGAAAATTGATCATACCCCTTCACTCGGGGCTGTAACCGATGAAAAAAGATTTCGTGCTTTAGGCAAAAAAGGTGTTTTAGCATTACTTTGTGATTCCACAAATGCATGTCGGGATGGTATCTCTCCTTCAGAACAGCAAGTTCAAGCCAGTCTTTCAGAGATTATTTCTAAAGCTGAAGGGCGCGTTGCGATAGCAACTTTTTCTTCTAATATTGGTCGGATACGTTCTATTGCTCTTGCAGCTGAAGCTGCTGGACGTAAGGTGCTTGTCATTGGGCGTTCCCTTAAGCGAAGTATTATGGTTGCACAAGAGCTTGGTTATATGAATGGTTTAGCACCATTTGTAACGGAAGATGATTATGGCTACATCTCGCGAAAAGATCTTGTTTTAATTGTCACAGGGAGCCAAGGTGAGCCATGTGCTGCTTTGGCTAAACTGTCACGTGATGGAATGAAAAATATTGCACTTTCCGCTGGTGATACCGTTATTTATTCATCACGAAGTATTCCAGGAAACGAAAAAGCGATTATTGAGGTACAAAATCGTTTCATTGATTTGGGTATTAAAATTATTACGAATGAAGATGCACTTGTTCATGTTTCAGGTCATCCCCGTCGTTCAGAACTTTTACAGATGTATGATTGGATAAAGCCACAAATACTTGTCCCTGTACATGGGGAAGCAATGCATCTTAAGGCTCAGGCAACTTTAGCACGTCAAGCGGGTATTCAAACTGTTATGGATATCAGAAATGGCTATATGTTACGTCTTGCACCAGAGCCTGTAGAAGTTATTGATCAAGTTCCTGTTGGCCGCATCTATAAGGATGGTTGCTTAATTGGAGATGAAGATGAATTAGGGATTCGTGAACGCCGTAAACTAAGTTATGCTGGTCATGTTACTATTTCTCTCCATATAAATAGTAAGCATGAATTATTAGGGGATATAGGTCTAACAACATTCGGGTTACCTGAAAGTAATGGAAAGGGGGAAAGTTTAAAAGATATTCTTTTAGATATCGTAGAAAATACAGTTTATAATATCCCACGCATGAAACAGAAAAATAATGAACTTATTCGAGAGGCAACACGACGTGCAGTAAGAGCGGCTGTTCATGAAATTTGGCAAAAAAAACCTATCTGTACAGTTTTTTTACATCGGTCAAAATAAAAGAACTTTCCTATTACGTTATTTAAAAAGAGAAGAGCATTTTTATTTTATTGCTAAATAAGAAAAATAGAGAATAAAGCACAATAAATTTTTAAATGATAAGATCGTTATATTTGCAAGTATTCAGAATGCGGCTATAGATGAATAGAGGGTGTGATAAATTGTTCCGATATGATAGATCTGATTAGGAGTTAATTATTTCAATGCGTCTTTCTCAATATTTCCTTCCACTTTTAAAAGAGAATCCTAAAGAAGCAGAAATTGTTTCTCATCGCTTCATGTTGCGCGCTGGAATGATTCGACAACAAACATCAGGGATTTATTCTTGGCTTCCTTTGGGAAAAAAAGTGCTTGATAAAGTTTGTAAAATTATTCGTGAAGAGCAAGAACGTGCGGGTGCAATAGAAATATTGATGCCTACAATTCAGTCTGCTGATCTTTGGCGTGAAAGCGGTCGTTATGATGATTATGGTTTGGAAATGCTCCGCATTAAAGATCGTCAAAAGCGTGATTTACTTTATGGTCCAACCAATGAAGAGATGGTAACAGATATTTTTCGCTCTTATGTTCGTTCTTATAAAGATCTTCCGCTTAATTTATATCATATTCAATGGAAATTTCGTGATGAAATTCGTCCACGTTTTGGTGTGATGCGAGCACGAGAATTTTTAATGAAAGATGCTTATTCTTTTGATCTTGATTATGAAGGCTCTGAAACATCTTATAATCGTATGTTTGTTGCTTATTTACGCACTTTTTCTCGCCTTGGCTTAAAAGCAATTCCTATGCGTGCAGATACAGGTCCAATAGGGGGGGAACTCAGTCATGAATTTATCATTTTGGCTGAAACAGGAGAGAGTGCTATCTTCTGTGATAAACAATTTCTTGAACTTACCGTTCCTGATAGTTCAATCGATTTTAGTGATAAAGCTGTTTTAGATGATATTGTTAAGCAATGGACATCTTTTTATGCAGCAACGGAAGAAATGCATAATGAAGAGGAGTGGGCTAAAGTTTCTGATCATAATCGTCTTTCAGCGCGTGGTATTGAAGTAGGGCATATTTTCCACTTTGGTACTAAATATTCTGCTCCAATGGGAGCAAAAGTTATGGGACAAGATGGAAAAGAGCATGTGGTCTCTATGGGATCTTATGGTATTGGGCCTTCGCGTCTTGTTGCGGCCGCTATTGAGGCTTCTCATGATGAAAATGGTATTATTTGGCCAAAGTCGATGGCACCGTTTGATTTTGGGATTATCAATATGAAGCCCGATGATGAAAAATGCACACAGGCATGTGAGTTTCTCTATCAGGGATTAAAGAAGGTTGGTTTTGATCCGTTATTAGATGATAGAAATGAACGCCCTGGATCAAAATTTGCAACAATGGATTTGATTGGTTTGCCAACGCAAATCATTGTTGGTCCTAACAGTATTGCACAAAATGAAGTTGAAATTAAAGATCGAAAAACAGGAATAAAAAAATCTCTAAAGGTTGAAGATGTGCTCAGCCAACTTTCTATAATTTAATAGGAAATATTATGAAGAGGCTGAAAAACAAATGCTTTTCATCTTATGAGTGGATGATCGCTTTTCGTTATATGATTCCCAATAAAAAACATGTCGTTGCATCTGTTATTTCAATTATTTCTCTTATTGGGATTATGTTGGGCGTATTTGCTCTGGTTGTTGTTATGGCGGTGATGAATGGCTTTCGTACAGAACTTCTCAATCGTATTCTTGGTATGAATGGGCATCTTATTATTCAAACAGTTGATTCTGGTTTTTCTGATTATAAGACTCTTATTTCTTCTTTAGAAACTACAAATGGTGTGAAGTTTGCTTTACCTGTTATTGAAGGTCAAGCGCTTGTTCAAGGTGAAGTTCAAGGTGGCTCTGGCGCGTTAGTTCGTGGTATGCGCAAACAAGATCTAGAAAAGCTTAAAACAGTCTCTCAAAACATTAAATTAGGGTCGATTTCTCGGTTTGATCAAGAAGAAGGTGTTGCAATTGGAAGTGGCTTAGCAGAAAAATTAGGACTGACAGTTGGAAGAGATATTCGTATTATTACTCCAGATGGTGATGAGACTCCTTTTGGCGTTACCCCACGTGTGAAAGCTTATAAAGTCGTTGCTATTTTTGAAGTTGGTATGTCTGAATATGATTCAATATTTATCTTTATGCCTCTCCATGAAGCACAAATGTTTTTTAATTTGGGAGATAAGGTTCAGTCTTTGGAATTATTTCTAAATGATCCTGATGCTGTTGATCAAATAAAACCTGTTGTAGAAAAAGCAGTTGAACAACAGGTCTATTTAATTGATTGGCGTACACGCAATCAGGCTTTTTTTTCAGCCTTACAGATTGAACGAAATGTTATGTTTTTCATTCTTTCTCTGATCGTTCTTGTTGCTGCTTTAAATATTATTTCAGGGCTGATTATGCTTGTAAAAGATAAAAGTCATGATATTGCAATTTTACGCACGATGGGGGCTCAACAGAGTGCGATTTTGCGTATATTTATCATTACAGGAATGATGATTGGTTTTATTGGAACTATATTGGGTTTAGTTTTAGGTGTTATCGCGACCGCGAATATTAATCATATCCAAGATTTTATATCTTGGTTATTTAATGTCGACGTTTTTAATCCTCAACTTTATTTTTTAACAAAATTGCCTGCACAAATTGAGTGGAAACAGACCATCTTGGTTGCTATGATGGCTTTATTCTTGTCGTTTCTTGCTGCTCTCATTCCGGCATGGCGTGCTGCTAAGCTAGATCCCGTACAAGCTTTGAGGTATGAATAATGACAGCTATTTTAGAGCTTGTAGAGATTGAAAGACACTTTTTCGAGAGTCATAAGCCCCTCATTGTTTTAGATAAAGCGAATTTTACTCTTAATCGTGGAGAGCTTGTTGCACTTGTTGCACCATCTGGTGCTGGAAAATCAACACTTCTTCATATTGCTGGATTATTAGAAAAACCAACAGCTGGTGATGTGATGTTACGGGGTGTTTCTTGTGCAAAGCGCTCTGATAGTGAGCGAACAGCTATAAGACGAAATGATATTGGTTTTGTTTATCAATTTCATCATTTACTTCCAGAGTTTACGGCGTTAGAAAATGTCATGATACCCCAAATGATAGCAGGATTAAAAAAATCCATAGCAGAAGATCGTGCGCGCAAATTATTAACGTATCTGCGTATTTCTCATCGTGCGAACCATCGTCCCTCAGAGTTATCGGGAGGAGAACAACAACGTGTTGCTATTGCACGTGCAGTAGCAAATGGCCCTTCGGTTCTTTTGGCTGATGAACCTACAGGAAATCTTGATCCAGTAACTTCAGCTTATGTTTTTCAAGCTTTATCTATCCTTGTTCGTCAGTCTGGTCTTTCTGCTCTTATTGCAACACATAATTACGCTTTAGCTAAGCAAATGCATCGTCGAATTACACTTAAAGAACAAAAGATTATAGAACTTCCTTAAAGCAAGGTAAAAACTTTATACGACTAATTGAATAGTTTATATTACTTTATTCAAGGAGATTTTTTATGACAGTTTTTGTCGTTGACAAAAATCAATTAGATGCTCGTCGTCGTCGGTTGATTTTTCGTGCATGGCATCGCGGTATTCGTGAAATGGATCTCATTTTTGGGCATTATGTCGATGCTCATATTACTGGGATGAATGATAAAACGCTCTCTGAGCTTGAGTATATTATGTCTTTTGATGATCGTGATTTACTCACATGGATTACTGGAGAAATTTTGCCCCCCTCTGAAGTTGATAGTCCACTTTTCCGTGATATTGCCAATTATCGTACTTGCTTAAGTTATTAATCCCGATGCCTATATTTAAAAAAATTGTTATTCCCAAAAATAATTCTGTTCGTATGATTTTAGATGGCGTTACTGATGGATTTGAAGCCTTTGCGCTTGCTAAATTAAGTTCAGAAATTGCACAAGGTAAACCGCTCATCTATGTTGTCCGTGACGGAACAAAAATTGCGCATTTACAACAAGTTTTAAATTTTATTGAACCCAATTTACCCGTACTTCAATTTCCTGCATGGGATTGTTTGCCTTATGATCGCGTATCACCAGGAATTGCTGTTATGGCACGTCGACTATCAACATTGGCACACATAGCAAATTTACGGAAAGATCCATATTCTGCAATTATATTAACAACAGCAAATGCAATTATGCAAAAGTTGCCTCCTCGTGAAATGATAGAAGCTCAGCTTATTCATGCACGTGTTGGCCAGCGCAATAACATGGGAAATCTTATTCAATTTCTAGAAACCAATGGTTTTGAACGCGTTACGGTTGTCCGTGATGTTGGTGAGTTTGCTGTAAGAGGAGGAATACTTGATATCTTTTCTCCGATGGATGTTGAACCTTTACGCCTTGATTTTTTTGGAGATACCCTAGAAAGTATCCGCGTATTTGATCCAGAAAGTCAAAGGACAACAGGCCAAAAAACTGAACTTTTATTACAGGCAATGAGTGAGGTTGTTCTTACACCAGAACGCATCAGTCGTTTTAAAAGCAATTATACCCGTACATTTGGTGTATCACAAAAAAATAACATGCTTTATGAAGCAATTTCTCAAGGTCGGCGTTTTGCCGGTATGGAACATTGGCTTCCATTTTTTTATGAAAACCTTGATAGCTTTTTTGATCATTGTGGCAACTTACCGATAGTTTTTGAGCATCTCATAGAAGAAGTCTTCATTGAGCGCTATCGTCTTATTGAAGACTATTATAATGCGCGCAAAGAGCGCGAAAGTGATGAAAAAAATTCTACTTCTTATCATCCAATAGATCCTAGTCTTTTTTATTTAACGCCAGAGCGTGTTTTGGAAGGTGCGCAACAATCTTCACAGCGTATTGATTTTTCTCCTTTTAATGTTCCACAAAGTTTGGAACAAACTATTATTCACGCACATGTTAAACAGGGATATGATTTTGTAAAAGAGCGTAATGCGCAGGAAAAAAATGTTTTTTCAAGTGTTATTGATCATATCGCATCTTTACGCGCTGCTGGTAAAAAAGTGCTTTTAGCGTGTTGGAGTGAAGGATCTCTCAATCGTTTGTTACAAGTTCTCGATGAGCATGGATTGAAAAAAATAGATGTTGCAAAATCTTTGCAAACTGTCAAAGCAACACCTCGGGATCGCATATTAGCAGCTGTTATCATGATAGAACATGGTTTTGTGGCTGAAGATTTGGCTATTATAGCAGAGCAAGATATCCTTGGCGATCGTTTTATAAGATCGCCAAAGCGGCGTAAGAATAATACAAATTTTATTTCTGAAATTTCTGCTTTAAATTCTGGTGATATTATTGTGCATATCGACCACGGTATTGGCCAATTTGTTGGTCTTAAAACCATCAGAACCACTGGAATTTTACGAGACTGCCTTGAAATTAGATATGCTGGAGGTGATTTACTCTTTTTACCTGTTGAAAATATTGAGCTTCTCTCACGTTATGGCTCAGAAGGAACAGAGGTAACTTTAGATAAATTAGGAGGTGTTGCTTGGCAGGCACGTAAAGCTCGGCTTAAAAAACATTTATTGGAAATGGCAGGGCAATTAATCCGTATAGCTGCAGAGCGTATGACTCGTGCTGCGCCTGCTTTACTTCCACCAATTGGACCATTTGATGAGTTTGTTGCTTGCTTTCCCTATGAAGAAACGGAAGATCAAATGAATGCAATTGATGCTGTTTTGGACGATCTAGCCTCAGGCAAGCCGATGGATCGCTTGATATGCGGTGATGTTGGTTTTGGAAAAACTGAAGTAGCCATTCGAAGTGCTTTTGTTGCAGCATTAAATGGATATCAGGTTGCTGTTGTTGTACCGACAACTTTGCTTTCACGTCAACATTACAAAACATTTATTTCGCGTTTTCAAGGATTACCGGTTAAAATTGGACATGCTTCGAGGCTTGTAAAAGCGAAAGAACTTGCACGAGTAAAAAAAGGTGTTTCAGATGGTACAATCGATATTGTCATTGGAACCCATGCATTATTAAGTGATGCAGTTAATTTTTTACGGTTAGGTCTTCTTATCATTGATGAAGAACAGCATTTTGGTGTCAAACACAAAGAGCGTTTAAAAGAGCTTAAAAGTGATATTCATGTTCTCACACTTTCAGCAACTCCCATACCACGCACTTTAGGGTTAGCTTTATCGGGTGTACGTGAACTTTCATTGATAACAACCCCCCCCATTGATAGAATGGCGGTTCGTACTTTTATTTCACCCTTTGATGCACTTGTTATACGAGAGACCCTGCTTCGAGAATATTATCGTGGTGGACAAAGTTTCTATGTTTGTCCTCGTATTTCTGATCTGGCTTTTGTAGAAGAATATCTCAAAACACATGTGCCAGAACTGAAATTCGTTGTGGCTCATGGACAAATGCCGGCTGGACAACTTGATGATATCATGAATGCATTTTATGATGGACAATATGATGTGCTGCTCTCAACAACCATTATTGAATCAGGTCTTGATATTCCAACAGCCAATACCCTAATTGTGCATCGTGCTGAGATGTTTGGTCTTTCTGCCCTTTATCAGTTACGTGGTAGGGTAGGACGTTCAAAACAACGTGCGTATGCTCTCTTTACATTTCCTGCTGGTAAAGTTTTAACAACTGCTGCTGATCGCCGTCTTAAAGTGTTACAATCTCTTGACACCTTAGGGGCCGGTTTTCAATTGGCAAGCCATGACATGGATATCCGCGGTTCAGGCAATTTTTTAGGTGAAGAGCAATCGGGGCATATCAAAGAAGTTGGATTTGAACTCTATCAAAAAATGCTTGAAGAAGCTGTTGCTGAATTAAAAGATGGAGAGCTAAATGAAGATAAGCAATGGTCACCTCAAATTTCCCTTGGTACAACAGTGATGATACCAGAAAGTTTCGTGCCTGACTTATCATTACGTATGGGACTTTATCGTCGTTTAACAGAACTTGATGGTTTAGAACAAATTGATGAATTTGCAGCGGAGTTAATTGATCGCTTTGGTCCTTTGCCCCTTGAGGTTCAACATCTTCTTAAAGTTTTTCATATTAAAACATTGTGTCGAAAAGCACATGTAGAGAAATTAGATGTTGGACCAAAGGGGATTGTCATACAGTTTCGTAATAACTATTTCGCAAATAGTGTTGCTCTTGTTCAGTGGGTGGGAAAACAAGGTTCAATGGCAAAAATTCGACCAGATCAAAGTATTGCTCTTATTCGTGATTGGTCCTCAGCGGATGAAAGGCTTGTTGGAGCAGCGAATATTATGACACAGCTTGTCGAAATGGCAGAACAACATTCTGTTTAAAAAATTTCTTTATTGTTTCAGAACTGTTACTCATTTTTATAAAATCATTCTGAATAAAATTTAAGTTTATAATAAAGAACCCTTTATATATTTATTTAGTTTTTATTATATACGTATTGATATAATGAAGAAAATAGATTAGACGGTTTAACCGCATTAAATAGCACTTGCATATAATAAGCTAATAAGCTCCTGTAAATTTTTTAGAAAAAAAAATTTAGGTAAAGATAGCATGCTTTCTTCATTACAAAAGTGTCTAACTATCGTCTTTTTATTACTCACTTTGATATATGGCGTAAAAAACGCTCACGCTGAGTTTAGCTTAACCGAATTATCTCTTTCTGGTTTAACGCTTGATGAGAAATATAAGCGTATTAAAGAAAGACTACAAGTTATTGAAAAGAGGATGAAATTCATTGAAAAGACATTTGCTGATTTAACACTTTCGCAAATACGTTCTCATAATATAGAACATGATAAGCTGCTACAAGAACACGGAGACCTTAATGAAGAGCGTTATAAGCTTTCTTCAAAACTAAGTGATTTAGCGCAAGAAATGGAGAATTTAGCATATAGAGCGCATAGGGCAAGAGAGTATAGAGTAGGAGAGTATGAAAGAAATTAAGTAAAGCAACAGAATATCTAAGGTCTCGAAGCGCTTCTGAATTAGGAATGAGTGATGATACAGCAAATGTAGAAACTCTTAACGATAGAGCGATTGATGAAACGATACGACTCTATTCCTTTATGGTTCTTTCTTGTAAAATTCAAGAGAGTCTGTTGGACAGTGATATAGGGGATTTATTACGGAAAGATTTTGGTTGGAGGAAAAAAGATTTTAGATGGGCAAAAGATGCAATCAATTCAATAGATCCTGAATTAATAAAGCACTTTGAAGAACGAATGGTGATTAGTGTCTCAGATTTTGAAGAAGAGATAATTAGTGGTATAAAGGATATGGTGATGCGCAATCCTTCGAATGTAAAATCTGCTCCTTTATTATGTAGAAGCACGAGAGAAATATATAATATAATGCTGCCAGAAAAGAGAAAGAGTATTATGAATCGTATGCGTTCCCATGTTGAAGAGTTATTCAATTAAAAATTTACTCATATAAATACAGAGAAATTAAGCTGATATACTAAACAATAGTTAAAACATATTAGTAATAATATATTTTATTTTTTGAGTTATTACTTATTATTTATTATTTATAATAAAGTAATATTATACACGTAATATATTATCTGTTATTCTTATCATATAAGATTTAATATATATTAAATAATAAACTCATATATCTTTTTTATGTTTTCTTTTTATGCATAATTTTTTGTGCTTGTAGTTTTTTATTTTTATCTGTTTAATTATTTTAATGACGATACATCTCATATCATAAATCTTGTTTCATTAATATGATAAGAGAGATATTTTATAGCTCTAAGTTGTGTTATATAGAGAAACAAAATGATATTTTAATTCATTTTTTTCTTAAAACTTAAATCATTAACGATTTATATCTTTGATATTGTGAAAGATGAAAAGAATTTATCATTTTAGTAGATTCTTTTATTTAAGAAATAACTTAAAAGAAATTGATAAAAGCTATATTTTTTATTCACGTTATAAAACTGAGAGATGATATTTGTACAGAAGTGCAATAATAGATGTTTAATATATGAGCATAAATTTATTATGGCTTTAGGCACGTGAGATGATTCATAGGGAGGGTTTCCTTTGTTCAGTAGTTTATCTATAAAACTAACTCCGCTTGTGATGTACAAGTGGATAAATTTTATTGATTCAACATAAGAGAGGTTTGCGCTATTAGGATCTTTCATACAATATAGAAATAGAAAAAAGATAAATTATTATTATAAATTAATATGTTATTATATTTTAAGAAAGTTTTTTATAAATAAAATATTTTCAGCAGTTATAGATTTTCTCTCTAAGAAAATGTGTTGTTTAATTAAGAAAAAAGCACTTCTTTAGTAGCGTATTTTTAAACTAAACTGTTTAGTTAAACGCTATGGAATATAAAATTTTTATTACAAAAGCGTATCACTATTATTTTGTAAACAAGGGCAGAAAATTGTTCATTAGCAAAAAGCTCTCTTAACAATTATGCAGAAATTTTAGACAATCAGTGGTTTTAATTCATTAAATGTTTCAATAATATCGTAGATGATTTTGTTTTTGTGTATCACACAAGGAAAACAGTAAAATTTATCTGATATTTTAGAGCTTCATGCATTGCAACACCTGTTGCAAAGGTTCTATAAGCTTAACATGAAGAGTAATAAATGTAAAAATTTTAATTAGTAAGTTTTTTAGAGTAGTATCAGAGTTTATTTTAATTAATATTGCAATATTGATTCGTTTGTGTAATCTTAGTTTAAATGCACAGAGGTGTTTTATGGATAGATTGCATCAAATACCAATGTGATGAAGAGGGGAAATGATATGAGTGTATAAAAATTAGAATGGCTCGTCGTATTTTTTCTCTAAATTTGACTTTTTTTTTTATATTGAAGTAAAAATAGTAAAATTAATTGTTATTTCATTATAATTTAATAAATTAAGTTGGAATTATATTTAATATTTTTTTGAAGTTACTTAAGAGCGCGTTGAAAGGATTAACTTAATCATGTCGCATAAAAATGTTTATTCTGCTGTTTCAGTATTAGTTGGAGCCGCTGCCCTTTTTCTTATAGCTGGTATTTCTGCAAATGCGCAAACTTTATCACAAGGTTGGTACAAAGTTTGCAGTAAGCAGCATGATGTTGATATTTGTAATACAATGAATACTGTATTATCGAATACGGGACAACCTTTAACGGCTTTTAATCTTGTTGAAATAAAAGGGAAGCAAAATGAGAAACGTATAGGTATTCAAGTGCCGACAGGTCGTTTTTTGCCAGAAGGTGTTCACATTAAAATTGGTGACGAGTTCTCTAAAAAAATTCCTTATATTATTTGTAATGGACCAAGTTGTATTGCTAATGATGTCTTAGATGATAAGCTTATAGCAGCTATGAAAAGTGGTACAAAAATGGTTGTAACCACAGTTAATTTCCGTGGTTCAGCTAATCCTATTGAATTTTCTCTTAATGGGTTTACAGCAGCCTATACCGGTCCTGGTATGGAGGAAAAAGATTTCCAACAAGAACAAATAAAGCTGCAGCAAGCTATTCAATCAAAGCAAAAAGAAATTGAAGAGCGTATGCGGGCTGAGCAAGAAAAAGCGAAACAAAAGTAATAAAACCACACCATAAAAGTTGGTCAAAACGTTTTCTATAATTGTTTATTTGAACCGCCACAGTTTTCTGTGGCGGTTTTTTTTAATCCTTAATTTTTCGAAAGAATTCTGCGTTTCCACCAACCAATACGTTCAGTTTTGGAAGAATCATTAGGCGTTGATGAAATAACAACGGGTTGATTAATTGTTTCTTCAATTTGGGAAGGAGAGGTTTCGATAACTTTCTCCATCTCGATTACAGTTTCTTGCTCTAATATTTTTTGTATTTGCGTTGTCTCTTTAGAAGATGATTTTTTACGTGTTCCACGTGTTGATTTTTTACTCTTTTCAAGAGCTTTATCTTCTACCTCATGAATAGCTTTGTCTGCTTTTTTTGTTTTAGTTTTACGCACCGGACTGGTTGTAGGTTTTTTTTCAAGAGATTTTTGTTCTGCAATATTTTGATCATTCTCTAAAGAAAGTTGATTTTCTACTACTTTTGAAGAACGTGTTTTACGTTTTTTAGGTTTAATACTTGTATCATTTTTTTCAGATTCACTCTGTTGTTGTATATCTAGAGCTTGTGTATTATTTTTTGTTTCTTCAAGTTCAAAAGATTTAACAGGTGAAACACGACGTTTGCGATGCGCTGCTTTAATTTCTGCTAAAGCTTGCTTAGCAAAATCTCCTACTGGTTCTGCATAAGGAACGCGAATCTGATGAAAATTATTATCTTGATTGCGTCGACCACCACGACGTCCTCGACGACGTCCTCGACGATAAGAATCATCATTTAAGGTATCTTCTTTTTTATGAACGTTGGAGAGAGAATGATCAGTAATTTCACCGTGACGATTTTTGCGCCGACGCTTTTGGTTTGTTTCAATGGGAGAAGGATTTTCAATAGATTCACTTTTTATGAAAACAGAATCTTCAATTTCTTGCTTATTGTCATCTTCCAATGAAGATTGAGAAATTCTCTCTGCTATTGAGCCTTTAGAAATAACAAGATGTTGTGTTCCAATACTATCATCTGCTTCAATACTAATATTAAGTTTAAAGCGAGCTTCTAAATTAACAAGAATATTGCGTTTATGATTTAATACATAAAGCGCTGTTGCTACGGGGGTGCGCACGATAATATTATGTTGCGAATTATGAAGAAGATATTCTTCAATTGAGCGCATGACATGTAACGCAATTGATGATTCAGAACGTATATTTCCTGTTCCTGCGCAATGTGGGCAGGGCTGTGTCGTACTTTCTAAAACCGATATGCGAATACGTTGACGACTCATTTCTAAAAGGCCGAAGTGTGAAATATGACCTACTTGAATACGAGCACGATCGTTTTTTAAACAATCTTTTAATTTTTTTTCGACCAGCTTCACATTGCGTTCTTCAAGCATATCAATAAAATCAATCACAATTAAACCAGCAAGGTCACGCAAGCGTAATTGCCGCGCTACTTCTTCAGCAGCTTCAAGGTTAGTTTGTAAGGCTGTCTTTTCGACAGAGAATTCTTTCGTAGAGCGGCCAGAATTTACGTCAATAGCAACAAGTGCTTCTGTTTGATTAATAACAAGATAACCACCAGATTTTAAAGAAACCTGTGGTTGCAACATTTTATCAAGTTGAATTTCAATATTATTTCTTGCAAAAATGGGCGTAGGATCACGGTAAGGTTGCACAACTTTTGCATGACTTGGCATGAGCATACGCATAAAGTCTTTCGCTTCACGATATCCTTGGTCTCCAGAGACAAGAATTTCACTAATGTTCTTATTATAAAGATCTCGTATAGAACGCTTGATGAGATTGCTTTCTTCATGGACAAGGCATGGCGCCGTTGACTCGAGTGTCAAAGTGCGAATAGTATCCCATAACCGCATAAGATATTCATAATCACGTTTAATTTCAGCTTTTGTTCTATTGGCACCAGCGGTTCGTAAGATAACGCCCATACCTTTTGGAACGGCTAATTCTTTTACGATTTCTTTAAGACGCTTACGGTCTTGTACGTTCGTAATTTTTCGTGAAATACCACCACCACGTGCTGTGTTGGGCATTAGAACAGAGTAACGACCAGCTAGAGATAGATATGTTGTAAGGGCAGCACCTTTATTACCACGCTCTTCTTTGATAACTTGTACCAACAAAATTTGACGTCGTTTAATGACTTCTTGAATTTTATACTGGCGCCCTTGTTTTCTTTGATAAATCGGGAGCTCTTCACGGATGTCCTCAGCACCGACCATTTCAATCTCATCATAAGAGATATTGGCATTTAATGCTTCTTCTGTATTATCAATTATTATCGCTTCAGATGTGATATCATTTTCAATATCGGCTGCTATAACATTGTTTTTTTCACTTTTTTTTGTTCTTCTGGAGCGTTTTTTATTTTTAGTTGCTTCTTCCGTAAAGGTATCTACAGAATTTTCTCCTACAGCTTCTTTTTCTTCTTCTTCAAGAAGAGCAAGGCGATCAGCAATAGGAATTTGATAATAATCAGGATGAATTTCAGAAAATGTTAAAAAACCATGTCGGTTTCCACCATATTCAACAAAAGCCGCTTGGAGAGACGGTTCTACACGCGTAATACGTGCGAGATAAATATTCCCCTTGAGCTGTTTTCTATGTTCTGATTCAAAATCAAGTTCTTCAATTTTGTTGCCGTGAACAACAACAACACGTGTTTCCTCCGGATGGGAGGCATCTATAAGCATTTTGTTTGACATAAGTTAATATCCTGAAGGCGACATGCACAATTTTATTCAAACGAATGCCATAACTATTCGTAAACATAAAAGGCTGTCTGCCATAAAAGGGAGGTACCAGAAAAACAGGACGAAACACCACGTGCAAAGGCATGACTGCATTTACACCATTTCTCATCATTATTTCCATCTGTTTTTTATGACTCATATTTTCTTAAAAGTCTCCGGTAAAATAATCTTTAAAACAGTTCGGATATCCGAACCAACGAATCTTAAGTAATGCAATCCTAATGTTACAACATAGAAATTTTTCATCCATAAAAAAGTCTCAACGCATAATAGACAAAAAACTTCTAAAGACAACTTAATATGAGTTACAGATAATTTAGATGACTATTATCAGCTAGGAAGCATAAATATTCTTTTATGTTGATATCATGCGTTTGGCAAGTAACAATGTAAATCATGTATAATTATAATATCTTTATGACCTTAATTTCGTTTTGAGGTGTTTATTTAGCTTTTATTGAAAAATAGATAATAAATTGGTGTATCGTTTTATGTAACCAAGATAAATTATTACAAAGGTAATGTAGAGTATTTTGCTTATGATAAGAGTTTTTTTTACCAAAAAGCTGAAAACAGCTTATGGGGATGTTATTGTGCTCGTCACATACTTTTTATTATCTTTTTTGCTACTCCAAACTAGTGTTCAAGCCGCAGATCCTCTGAGACTTATTAATTTTCGAACCATTGGTGATAGTATTCATACGCGTATTATTGCGGTTTTTAATTCAAAACCAAATGTTCGTTTACAGATTTTTGACAGGCCCGCACGTTTGGTTATCAATTTACCTACAATTGACTTTTCGATGCAAAATACGCCTTTAAAGAAACGGAATACATTATCCGTTATGCTTTCAGATGTGCGTTATGCTTTCTCTGACATACAGACTTCACGCATTATTTTGACAAGTAAAACGGCTTTTGTGGTTGAAAAAAATGTCGTAAAAAAATTAAATAATGGTTTATGGCAGTTGCTGATTGATATTCGTAAAAGTACACAAGAAAAATTTGATGAGATATTAAAAAAACAGCAAAGAAGCAATTTTGATACAAAAACACAGTTAATGCCAGCATATAATTTCCGTGTTGTTCTTGATCCTGGTCATGGTGGTATTGATGGCGGTGCACGGGGTGTTACTGGAATTTTAGAAAAAGATGTGACTTTAGACTTTGCGCGTGCATTGCGAGACGAATTACAAAAGGATTCTCATATTACCGTTGCTTTAACACGAGATTCCAATATTTTTTTAAGACTAAGTGAAAGAGTTAAAAAAGCGCAAGAGTTTGATGCTGATCTTTTTATATCTATTCACGCAGATACGATTGATCTACATTCTCTTCGCGGTGCCACAGTGTATACCATATCAGATAAAGCCTCTGATGCCATTGCAAAATCTTTAGCTGAAAATGAAAATAAAGTTGATTTGCTTGATGGTTTGCCTGCAGATGAAACGCTCGAAGTTACAGATATTTTGATGGATCTTACACGACGTGAAACACATACATTTTCGGTTAATTTTGCAAATAGTGTTATTTCAAGTTTATCAAAGAATCATATTAACTTGATTAATAACCCACATCGGTATGCTAATTTTCAAGTTTTAAGAGCTTCAGATATACCCTCAGTCTTGATAGAGATAGGTTATTTATCCAATAAAGAGGATGAAAAGTTATTAAATGATCCTCATTGGAGAAAACAAATGGCAGCCTCTATTGCTCATTCTATTCGTCAATTTGCTGATTATAGGCAGAAAATGATACAGCCTCTTTAAATTTATGAGAAAATAGAGTATCAATATGGGCTTCTAGTGTACCCTAGTATAAATAAAAGATAGAAAACAATTTCTCTTGATCTCAATCTTGTGGTGATATCCACTTGGTGTGTTTGAAGTAACGTATTTTTTCTTTAATTAATTCTTAAGAAAGCGATAGCCGTTTTTATGATGATTTTTTTAAGATATCTTCTTCGTTTTTTTATTGCTATTGGACTTTATGGTGCAATAACGTGGGGTGTTATGACCAGTGGTCAAGCAAATGCACTCCCTGATTATGAAGTTCTTTCACTTTATGAGCCGCCGGTAATGACCCGTGTCCATGCTTCTGATGGCCGTCTTATGGCAGAGTTTGCAACAAAACATCGCCTCTATTTACCGATTCAATCAATACCAAAGCTTGTTATAAATGCTTTCATTTCGGCTGAAGACAAAAACTTTTATCATCATTTTGGTTTAGATCCTGAAGGACTTTCTCGAGCTTTGATCAATAATATTCGTAATATTGGTTCTGGAAGACGTCCAGAGGGTGCATCAACTATAACGCAACAAGTCGCTAAAAACTTCCTTTTAAGTTCAGAAACAACGTTAGAACGTAAATTTAAGGAAGCTATTTTAGCAATGCGTATTGAGAAAACTTATTCAAAAGATCATATTCTCGAACTTTATCTCAATGAAATTTATCTGGGTCGTGGCACTTATGGCATAGCTGCTGCTTCATTGACCTATTTCAATAAATCCGTCAATGACCTGACGCTAGAACAATGTGCTTATTTGGCTGCTCTTCCAAAAGGACCAGCAAATTATGATCCATTTAAGAATACACAACGTGCTATTGATCGGCGTAATTGGGTTATAGACCGGATGATTGCAAATGGATATGTAACGCGTGAACAAGGTGAAAAAGCGAAAGCTAAACCTTTAGGAGCGACAATACGTGGGAGTGATAGCTATGTTTTTGCGGCTGATTATTTTACTGAAGAAGTACGGCGTCGTTTAATACATCGCTATGGGGCTAAAACACTTTATGAAGGTGGGCTTTCCATTCGTACAACGCTTGATCCGCATTTACAACTTATTGCGCGACGTGCTTTGCACGATGGATTAATTAGATTTGATCATGCGCAAGGATGGCGTGGAGCTTATGCGCATATTGATGAGAAAGGTGATTGGGGGACAGAACTTGCAGATATCACAGGGCTAAGTGATGTTCCTGAATGGCGTTTAGCTGTTGTTCTTTCTACTAATCTCAATAAAGTAGAGATTGGTTTACAGCCACAGCGCGAAGCTTCAGGTATATTATCAAAAAAACGGGAAATTGCTGTTTTATCTGAAGCTGATTCAAAATGGGCACTCCATGTTGTAAAAGAAAATGGTTATCGAAAAACTGTTCAGAGCTTATCTCATGTTCTGCAAGTTGGGGATGTCATTTTTGTTGAAAAACTATCTAATACAAACAACACTTATCGTTTACAACAAATTCCAAAGGTTGAAGGTGCAATTGTTGCTATGGAACCTCATACAGGGCGCGTTCTTGCTATGGTGGGAGGATTTTCTTTTGCAGCATCTGAATTCAATCGTGCAACCCAAGCTTATCGCCAACCGGGGTCTGCTTTTAAGCCTTTTGTTTATGCAGCAGCTCTTGATAACGGATATACACCAGCATCCGTTGTTTTAGATGGCCCCATTGAAGTTCGTCAATATAATGGTGAAGTTTGGCAACCCAAAAATTATGGGGGTACCTTTGCAGGACCTTCAACGTTGCGTTATGGTATTGAGCGTTCTCGTAATCTTATGACAATACGGCTTGCCAATGATATGGGAATGCCTCTTGTCGCTGAATATGCAGAACGCTTTGGGATCGTAGATAAATTGCAGCCTTATCTTCCCATGGCTTTAGGGGCTGGCGAAACAACAGTATTACGAATGGTTACAGCTTATTCCGTTATTGCCAATGGCGGACGCTCTATTAAACCTTCTCTGATAGACAGAATTCAAGATCGTTATGGGAAGACAATTTATCGTCATGATGATCGTATTTGCGAAAATTGTAATACGAATTCATGGAATAATCAAAGTGAACCCACATTGATTGATGAGCGAGATCAAGTTCTTGACCCTATGACGGCTTATCAAATTACATCGATGATGGAAGGGGTTGTTCAGCGTGGTACTGCGGCACGTTTACGTTATCTTAATCGACATATTGCCGCTAAAACAGGAACAACCAATGACTCTAAGGATGTCTGGTTTATGGGATTTACTCCTGACATTGTCGTTGGTATTTTTGTCGGTTATGATCAACCAGCTCCGTTAGGATATAATGGAACAGGAAGTTCATTAGCTGCACCTATTTTTGGTGATTTTATGGCAGATGCTCTTAAAGGGAAGCCAGATGTTCCCTTTAAGATGCCAAAAGGTATGATTTTAATGCCAATTAATCGGAAAACAGGAATGCTTGCCGAAAGAGGAGATCAAGATGTCATTATAGAAGCATTTAAACCAGGGACTGGGCCTGCTGATATATATCAAGTTATTGGGAGTACAAATTCTTTTCAAGAAGGTGTTCCTGCAGTAACGACTTCTCCACAAGTCAACAAAGCACTTGAAAGTGGGACAGGTGGGCTGTATTAATCGACAAAATCTCCTTTTGCCATGAGTCATGGTTTTTATCTCTTTTTTACAATGTCGGTTCTATAAATAGAGTGATAGAACTGTACCATTTTCTGATAGCAGCTATTAAATTTGTATAAAATGCTAAGAGACACAACCAAAAAGAGTTTTTAAAAATACGGTGTTAAATTATGCGAGCAGAAATAGAAACATTAGTTGATGAAATCCAGAAAGCAATACAATTGCTAAGGGGGCATCTTTGACTGGGATCAATCACTAAAGCGTCTTGAATATCTTAATCAAAAAGCGGAAGATCCATCATTATGGGATGATGCACAACGAGCACAGGATATGATGCGTGAGCGTCAACGTCTTGATGATTCAATCAATGGTCTTTTATCATTTACAAAAACACTTGAAGAATGCATTGAGCTTATTGCGATGGGCGAAGAAGAAAGTGATGTGGAAATTATCGCTGATGCAGAAAGATCAATACGTAATCTTAAAAATGAGATAGATAAAAGGCAAATTGACGTACTTCTTTCAGGAGAGGCAGATCCGAATGATACCTATTTAGAAGTTCATGCTGGAGCAGGGGGAACAGAAAGCCAAGATTGGGCTTCTATGCTCTTACGTATGTATATGCGATGGGCTGAACAGCATGAAATGAAGGTTGAAATTTTAGAAATTCATGATGGAGAAGAAGCAGGAATAAAGTCAGCGACTATTCTTGTAAAAGGGCATAATGCTTATGGAATGTTAAAAACAGAATCAGGTGTTCATCGCTTAGTGCGGATTTCTCCATTTGATTCGAATGCAAAGCGCCATACCTCTTTTGCAAGCATTTGGGTTTATCCAGTTATTGATGACAATATTGAAGTTGATGTTTCAGAGGCAGATGTGCGTATTGATACATATCGTGCATCTGGAGCAGGAGGACAACATGTTAACACAACAGATTCTGCTGTTCGCATCACACATATAAAAACGGGTATTGTTGTTCAATGTCAAACAGAGCGTTCTCAACATAAAAATCGCGCTACGGCTTGGTCGATGTTGCGTGCACGGCTTTATGAAGAAGAGCTTAAAAAAAGAGAAGAAGAAACCAATGCTGCTGAATCTTCTAAAACAGAAATCGGATGGGGACATCAAATTAGATCTTATGTTCTTCAACCCTATCAGCTTGTCAAAGATTTGCGTACAGGAATTGAAAATACGGATCCACAATCCGTACTTAATGGTAATTTAGATGCATTTATAGAGGCAGCACTCGCACGGCGCATTTATGGAAAAGACAAAAAAATTGAGGATATTCGTTAATTACATATCCTTCCTTCAAGCCATGTAGATTTTTTCTTAAGCTGTTCGTTTTATGGATGCTGTGATGTTATATAGCCTTTGATACTTTAAAGGTTTAAAGGGGGATTTTCTTGTTCCTTTCTTCAACTTTTTCTCACACGCTAATTCTGCTTATGATATTGCAAGTGATAGGAAGAATCTGAAATCAGAAAATTTTGCGATATTCGGGGGACTAATATAAATGTAAAACAATTCATTATCCTTATAAATCAATATATTGTAAAAATTGAATCCGTTGAAAAACTAAAATCAATTAGGGAGAATAACTTTTGCTTTTGAAGGTAAATCAAACACTCAATTTACAAGTTACCATTATGATATAAAAGTGTTGCAGTAGCTAAAACATTTTCAGCATGCCTAGATACGCTTACTTTGCGCCATTCTTCTACTATTATTCCATTTGCATCAATTAAAAAAGTGCTCCGTTCAACTCCCATATATTTGCGTCCATACATGCTTTTCTCAACCCAAACACCATAAGCTTCGAGGGTCGTTTTTTCTTCATCAGAAACCAAGATGACATCAAGTTCATGTTTTATTTTAAATTTATCATGTTTTTTTACATTATCTGGAGAGATTCCAATAACAGCAACACCGATTTCATCAAATTTCATCTTTAATTTTGTGAAATCAAGTGCTTCACTTGTGCAACCACTGGTGTCATCTTTTGGATAAAAATATAAAACAACAGGCTTTCCTTTAAAGTCAGAAAGACACACTGTCTCTCCTCCATCGCGCGGCAAAGTAAAATCAGGAGCAAGAGCACCTTTCATTGGTCTTGTCATTGTTTTCATCTTTCTTTTTTGTGTAACAGGTATAAAATATCAGAGTACACAGAAGAAAAGAACTATTCAACTCTCTAGAATTTTATCGTTTTGAAGAGACTTTTATTTCCCTAACAAAATTCGCCCTATCACAACGATTGAATTGAAAGAACAAGCTCGACGTGAACAACATAAACAAAACAGCAAAAGATTATACTGGTTTCATCACAACATGTTTTTTCTTACCAAAAGAAAGTTTAATGGTTCCTTCTGCACTGACATCCCTTTCAATAATAAGATGTGTTTCATCCTCAATAATTTGATCATTTACACGGACACCTCCACCTTGAACGTGTCGGCGTGCCTCACTATTCGATCTAGCGAGTCCTGCTTGTACTAAAAGAGTGAGCAATCCAACACCTTTTTTTAATTCTGAGGCATTAATTTCAACAGTTGGAAGATTTTCTCCCAGAGTTTTTTCTTCAAACGTCTTGCGAGCCGTTTCTGCTGCTGCATCAGCAAGAACACGTCCATGCAACATTGCTGTAATTTCTGTTGCAAGAATTTTTTTTGCTTCGTTAATTTCAGTTCCTTGTAATAGAGAAAGTTTAAGAATCTCATCCATCGGCAATGGAGTATAGAGCTTTAGAAATCGTGTTACATCAGCATCTTCTGTATTGCGCCAGTATTGCCAAAATTGATAAGGTGAAAGTTTATCCGCATTTAGCCATACAGCCCCATTCAATGATTTACCCATTTTGGCACCGGAAGAGGTTGTCAGCAATGGTGATGTTAACGCATATAATTGCGGTGTTCCTAAACGATGTCCTAATTCGATTCCGTTAATAATGTTGCCCCACTGATCAGAGCCCCCCATTTGCATACGCAACCCATAACGTTTATAAAGTTCAACAAAGTCATAAGCTTGCAGAATCATATAATTAAACTCTAAGAATGACAAAGAGTGCTCACGCTCAAGTCTGAGTCTGACAGAATCAAATGACAACATACGGTTGACAGAAAAATGCTTTCCTACATCACGCAAAAATTCTAAGTAGTTTAAATTGCATAACCATTCAGCATTATTCACAATACAAGCATCGGTTTCTCGGTCACCGAATGTCAAATAGTTAGCAAATACCTTTTTAATACCATCAATATTTGCAGCAATATCATCTTGTGTCAGAAGGCGTCGCGCTTCGTCTTTGAAAGAAGGATCACCAATCAATCCGGTTCCTCCACCCATTAAAGCAATGGGGCGATGACCCGTTTTTTGTAACCAATAAAGCATCATAATCTGAAGAAGACTTCCAGCATGTAAACTCGATGCTGTTGGGTCAAATCCAGTATAAGCGCTTACAGTTTCTTTTGAAAAAAGATCATCTAAGCCTTTTTCATCTGAAATTTGGTGGATAAAACCACGTTCGCTCATAATGTGTAAAAAATCAGATTTAAAGGCAAACACAGATTTAATTTCCTAATTATAAGAGTGCATTTATTGTATATAATAGGCGATTATATAATGAATTATTAATGCGTTATCTATCATAACTGACACACACCTCACAAGAGAAAGAGACATATTGGTAATATAAGATAATAATACAGGTATTATTTCCTTTTTACGCTAAAAAAGAGACTTTTCAGTGATAGAAAACAGGTATGCTGTTATTCTCATTTCTATCCTGAAATAAAATTTAGAAAAATTTTAAATGCAAACTGAAAAAATTACTTTGTTATGATCAGAAACGGCTTTTGCTAATTTTTTATAAATCTATCGTATTTTCCTAAGTTAGTGAAAGTATTTCAGGAGGAGGAGCGAGAAGTTCATTGGAGATATGGTTATCCAAATAGTGGGCACATCGTTCAATAAGTTTTTCATGACATCCACTGAAAAAGTGATTAGCCTCTTCCAATATTTCTTGTGTAATGATGATACCTTTTTGTGTTTTTAATTTATCGACAAGTATTTGAACATCTTTTGGAGGGGCAACTTTATCGATACCGCCATGAATGATAAGTCCAGAAGAGGGACAAGGTGCAAGAAATGAAAAGTCATAAACATTAGGCTGAGGGGCAACTGAGATAAATCCCTCAATTTCCGGTCGGCGCATTAAAAGCTGCATACCAATCCATGCTCCAAATGAGTATCCTGCTACCCAACAATTTTTAGAGTCTGGATGTTGTGTTTGCACCCAATCGAGAGCAGCAGCAGCATCTGAAAGTTCTCCTATTCCATAATCAAATTCACCCTGACTACGACCAATACCACGAAAGTTAAAACGTAAAGTTGTAAAGCCACGTTGTTGGAACATATAAAAGAGGTCATAGACAATTTTATGATTCATAGTTCCACCAAATTGGGGATGAGGATGCAAAATGATCGCAATGGGTGCATTTTTTTGTTGTGAAGGTTGATAACGCCCTTCGAGCCGACCCGCGGGACCGTTAAAAATAATTTCTGGCATAAAATGCTCCTTAATGCAATAAAAGGCTCTCTTTGACCCTGGTCGACTTTTACCATAGAATCTCTTAAATAATTATTAGATATTCTTTTTTTAGTGCACTTTTCAAGAAAAATGCGCTATTTTTTCAATCAATTCATAAGATTAATGATTGCGATGTAAAATGGTTATAAAACGCCGATATTTTGATCATAACGCAACAACACCGCTCAAAAAAGTGGCACGGATAGCGTTACTGGAATCTTTAGAGATATTTGGTAATCCATCATCGGTTCATAAGGAAGGGCGTGCCGCTAAAACTTTGTTGCAAAAGTCCCGTTGGCAAATCGCTGAAAATCTTAAAACAGATCCAGATCACGTGGTATTTACCTCTGGTGCGAGTGAAGCCGCAATGACTTTGTTAACACCTTTTTACAATATGGGGAAAGCAAAAGTTAAATTTTCTCATCTTTACCTTGGAGCGACTGAACATCCCTCTGTTGCAGAGGGAGGACGTTTTTCTAAAGAATTGATAAGCGTCATTGATGTTGATCAAGATGGGCTCATACAACAAGATAAATTAACATCACTCTTAACGGTTCACGATAAAACAAAAGGTTTACCTCTTGTTGCTATTCAAGCTGCAAATAGTGAAACGGGTGTTATTCAACCGTTAACAGAAATCGCCGCTATTGTTCGGGATTTAGGAGGCACTCTTATAGTTGATTTGACACAATATGTAGATAAAAATTTTGTGGATATTCATCAGTTAGGAGGAGACTTTTTTATACTGTCTGCCCATAAAATTGGCGGTCCTAAAGGAATTGGTGCTTTTGTTTCATGTGGTAATCTTCTCATGCCACACCCTCTTATTATTGGAGGAGGACAAGAAAAAGGTCTCCGTGGAGGAACAGAAGCATTGCCCCTTATTGCTGCTTTTGGGGCAGCAATGGCTGATTGCTTCACACAGGAGGAAATAAAACAGTTAATATATTTACGCAATAAATTAGAAGATGGACTACAAAAAATAAGTAAAAATGTTGAGATTTTTGGCAAAAGAGTTCAACGTTTGCCAAATACAACTTACTTTACCGTGAAAAATCTAAAAGCTGAAACGATGCAAATTGCTTTTGATTTAGAAGGGTTTTCTTTATCATCCGGCTCTGCCTGTTCTTCGGGAAAAGTAAAACAAAGCAAAGTGTTGGAGGCAATGGGGTATCATGTTCCAAATGGTGCCATTCGCATTTCGCTAGGGCGTGGCACAACTTCTGAAGATATTGATGATTTTCTGTCGTTTTTTTCTCAAATTATAAGCAGGAAAAAAGGGGAAGATTTATCATCAGAAAGTTATAAAAATTAGAATTATTTTAAAAATAAAATAAGTTTGATTGAAATTTTTGCACTTTACCTATAGCCTAGGAGATAACTTGCTTACTTTAATCTTGTAAAAAACAAGACTTTAGTTACCGGTTTTTGACGCCAAAAAATGGAGAAAATTTATGCCGGCAGTACAAGAAACGATACGCCAAGTACGTGAAATAGATGTTGACCAATATAAATATGGTTTTGAAACCAATATTGAAACCGATAAAGCTCCAAAAGGCTTAAATGAGGATATTATCAAATTTATTTCCGCTAAAAAAAATGAGCCTGAATGGATGCTAACATGGCGCTTAAAAGCTTACCGCCGTTGGATGACAATGCAAGAGCCTCATTGGGCGCGTCTTGAATATCCTAAAATTGATTTTCAGGAGCTTTATTATTATGCTGCTCCAAAAAATCATACAGGACCAAAATCTTTGGATGAAGTGGATCCTGAGTTATTAGCAACGTACGAAAAACTTGGCATTCCCCTTAAAGAACAAGAGATTTTGGCAGGAGTAAGAAAACAGTCTGATCCCTCCACTTTTGATGACAGTATGTCTGTATCGGGGCAGGTGGCTGTTGATGCAGTCTTTGATTCTGTTTCTGTTGTAACAACATTCAAAAAAGAGCTGGCACGTGCTGGTGTGATTTTTTGTTCTATTTCAGAGGCGATTATTGAACATTCTGAGCTTATTAAAGAATATTTAGGAACAGTTGTACCTATAAGTGATAATTATTATGCGGCCTTAAATGCAGCTGTCTTTACAGATGGTTCATTTGTTTATATTCCCAAAGGGGTTCGTTGTCCTATGGAGCTTTCAACTTATTTTAGGATTAATGAACGCAACACTGGCCAATTTGAACGAACATTGATTATCGCCGCTGAAGATTCCTATGTTTCTTATCTTGAAGGGTGTACAGCACCCCAACGTGATGAAAACCAACTTCATGCTGCTGTTGTTGAGCTTATTGCCCTTGAAAATGCAGAGATTAAATATTCTACAGTACAAAACTGGTATCCTGGCGATAAAGATGGAAAGGGTGGTATTTATAATTTTGTGACGAAGCGTGGAGATTGTCGAGGTGATAGCTCTAAAATTTCATGGACACAAGTTGAGACTGGTTCTGCGATTACTTGGAAATATCCATCCTGCTTACTCCGTGGTGATAATGCGCGTGGAGAATTTTATTCTATTGCTGTTGCAAACGGTTATCAACAAATTGATTCTGGTACAAAAATGATTCATTTGGGAAAGAATACATCCAGTCGCATTATTTCCAAAGGTATTTCTGCAGGTTTTTCAAATAACACTTATCGGGGACAAGTCACAGCGCATCGAAAAGCACAAAATGCGCGTAACTTTACGCAATGTGATAGTTTGTTAATCGGAAATGATTGTGGTGCGCATACAGTTCCTTATATTGAAGCAAAAAATGCAACAGCTCAGTTTGAACATGAAGCCACAACATCAAAAATTTCTGATGACCAACTTTTTTATGTTATGCAAAGAGGAATTCCCGAAGAAGAAGCTATCGCATTAATTGTAAATGGTTTTGTAAAAGAGGTCATTCAAAAACTTCCCATGGAATTTGCTGTCGAAGCACAAAAGCTTATTAGTATTAGCCTTGAAGGTAGTGTTGGATAATTTTATTTAATTAGATAAATAGAAGACTTTATGTAAAAAGGCTGTAACGGTAGCACATAATGCTAAAAATGACCTCTATGGTAATTACAAAAGTAGATGGATGCTAAGGTAAAATAATACGCATTGATATCTGAAAAACAGCCAAAACAGGATTAAATTATGTTAGAGATCAAAAATTTGCACGCCCGTATTGCTGAAACCGATACAGAAATTATTCGTGGTTTAAACTTGACAGTTCAAGATGGAGAAGTTGCTGCTATCATGGGACAAAATGGAGCCGGAAAATCAACTTTATCTTATTTGCTTGCTGGTCGTGATGATTATGAAATAACAGAAGGAGATATTCTCTATAATGGACAATCACTTTTAGAAATGGATCCAGCAGAACGTGCTGCATATGGTGTTTTTCTTGCATTTCAATACCCAATGGAAATACCAGGGGTAGCAACAATGGAATTTTTAAAAGTTGCGATGAATTCTCAACGCAAAGCGCGAGGTGACGAAGAACTTAAAATTCCTGAATTTATAAAATGTGTTAAAGAAGTTTCAGCCAAACTTGAAATAGATATGGATATGCTAAAGCGTCCATTAAATGTAGGTTTTTCAGGTGGAGAAAAAAAACGCGCTGAAATTTTACAAATGGCACTTCTTGAACCTACACTTTGCATTTTAGATGAAACGGATTCTGGTTTAGATATTGATGCACTAAAAATTGTTGCAGATGGTGTTAATAAGCTTCGGGATTCAAAACGTTCATTTTTGGTGATTACCCATTATCAACGGCTGCTTAATTATATTATTCCTGATACGGTACATGTTCTTTATAAAGGACAAATTATCAAAAGCGGTGATAAATCCTTAGCGCTTTATTTAGAGCAAAATGGGTATGCTGATCTTATTAGAGAAGCGGTTTGAGGTTATTAAATATGAATGCACAGCAAAACTTGTTAACGGTTGAAGAAAATATACTCAGTAATTTTAATCAGTATGTAAACCACTTACCTGGTGATAAAGCTGTACAGGAAATCCGCAAGAAAACTATTGAGCAGTTTCAAACGACACGGCTTCCTTCCCGTAAAATAGAAAGTTGGCATTATACCAATTTGCGTACCTTACTGAAGTCTATTAGCAATTTTTCAAAAGTTCAAGACAATCAATTGGTTGATGCATTGCTTTCAGAAAGTGCTGTTTTCTCCATAAACAATGGAAAAACATCGATAGAGTCAAAGGTAGACAACATTGCAGTAAAACGCCTTTCAGACGCATTAGAAGATAATTCTGTACAGATAAATCAAAACATTTCTGATGAAGATTTTATTGGACAGTTAAATACAGCTTTTGTTACAGATGGTTGGCTTTTTCACATCCCTGAAAATACAAAGTTAAATATCCCCATTGAATTACAAAATATACAAATGGGGGGACAATCTCATATTTTTTCGGATATAAAAGTTGATAAAAATAATCAAGTTATGTTTATTGAACATCAGGTTGGCAATGATAAAGATACCTTTGTCAGTTCAATATTTTCATTAAATGTTGCTGCTGATAGTGATGTTACGTGGATTCTCATTCGCAATCGTGATTTTAATTCTACACAATTTGGTCGATTTTGTGCTGTTCTTGATCAAAGAGCGAAGTTATCACTTTATGTCATTAATATAGGGAGCCAATTAAATCGCCAAGAAATCAATATTGAATTACAGGGAGAAGAATCTGATTTTCAATTACGCGTCATAAATTTATTATCAGGACAAACACATAGTGATCTTACAATGACTGTTCGTCACGTGGAAGAAAAATCAACATCAACCGAAATTATACGCAATGTGGTTACAGATAAGGCTGTTGGTGTTTTCCAAGGAATAATACGTGTTTCTCAAAAAGCGCAAAAAACAGATGCACGCATGGCTTGTAATAGCCTTATTCTTTCAGATGATGCAGAATTTAATGCAAAGCCTGAACTGGAGATTTTTGCTGATGATGTTGCATGTGGTCATGGTGCAACAGTTGCTAATATTAATCATGATTATCTTTTTTATCTTATGACACGTGGTATCCCTTTTAAAACGGCTCGTGCGCTTTTGATTAAAGGATTTATCTCTGAGCTCATTGATGACATCAAGCAAGATAATATTCAAATCGTTTTAGAGAATATCATTAGTAAATGGCTTGAAAAAAATGTTTAAGGTAGAAAAAATGGAAAATAACGTACAAACATTTACTTATAATGTCGAAGAAATTCGGCGTGATTTTCCTATTTTGCACCATCAAGTTTATGGAAAGCGATTAGCATATCTTGATAGTAGTGCTTCTGCCCAAAAACCAATGTCAGTACTCAATGCAATGAATAATTATTATCACTATAGTTATGCTAATGTGCATAGGGGAATGTATTTTTTAGCCAATATAGCAACACAATCCTATGAAAATTCTCGTGAAACCGTTCGTGTTTTTCTAAATGCTCAAAAAGCTGAAGAAATTGTTTTTACGAAAAATGCAACAGAAGCTATTAATACTGTTGCTTATGGTTGGGCGATGCCAAAACTCAAAGAAGGTGATGAGATTGTTCTAACGATCATGGAACATCATTCAAATATTATTCCTTGGCATTTTCTCCGTGAACAAAAAGGTGTTAAACTTATTTTTGTTCCTGTCGATGAAAATGGTGTTCTGCACATTGAAGATTTCCAAAAGGCTTTAAGCGAAAAAACGCGGCTTGTTGCTATAACGCATATGTCCAATATATTAGGAACTGTGCCTCCTGTTAAAGAGATTATTAAGCTAGCACATCAAAATTCTATTCCTGTTCTTGTTGATGGTTCTCAAGGAGCAGTACATTTAACCGTTGATGTACAAGATCTCGATTGTGATTGGTATGTCTTTACAGGTCATAAGCTTTATGGTCCCACTGGTATTGGTGTTTTGTATGGTAAAGAAGATAGATTAGAAGAAATGCGTCCTTTTCAAGGGGGAGGGGAAATGATCGAGGAGGTAACAACCGATAAGGTTTTTTATAATGCTCCTCCTTACCGTTTTGAAGCAGGCACTCCTCCTATCGTTGAAGCTATTGGATTAACTGCGGCTATTGATTATATACAAGAGAAAGGTCGTAGCACAATTCATGCCCATGAGAGGTCCCTTTTAGCTTATGCACAGGAAAAACTTAAAATGGTTGAGTCATTGCGTATTTATGGTCATTCTCCCAATAAAGGAGCTATTATATCATTTACAATTGAAGGGATTCACGCCCATGATATCGCTATGTTTATTGATAGAAAAGGGGTTGCGATACGTGCGGGAACTCATTGTGCACAGCCTTTATTACAGCGCTTTGGTCTAACATCTATTTGCCGCGCATCGTTAGCCATGTATAACACTCAAGAGGATATAGATCAATTAGTAGAAGCATTGCAAGAAACAAGGACATTTTTTAATGGCTGAATCAATTGAAGAGCGTCATTCTACAGAATCCGTTGAAACTGTAAGCGAAAATAAAAAATCTTACATATCAGCAATTCCAGCAGACGAAATTGATCGTATGACAAATGATATTATTTCTGCTCTCAAAACAGTTTATGACCCAGAGATTCCTGCTGATATTTATGAGCTAGGACTGATTTATCGTATTGATATTGAAGATGATCGTTCAGTAAAAATTGAAATGACTCTTACAGCACCGGGATGTCCTGTTGCGGGTGAAATGCCAGGGTGGGTAGAAAATGCAGTCAGTGCAGTTGAAGGGGTTTCGTATGTTGAAGTCACTATGACTTTTGATCCACCATGGACACCTGATTGTATGTCAGAAGAAGCTCAAATTGCTGTCGGATGGTACTAAAAGTATTGTTAAGAGACTCTAATTTAGCCATTCATGAATAAGCTGTTTACTTTTCATAAGCGTTTAAATTTAAGGACGATCGCATGAGTTATAATAAACAAAAACTAGAACTCACTTGGATTGGAAAAGAAAAACGCCCAAAACTAGAACCTCGTATCTTATTAGAAGATCTTGAAAAATCTTATCACGCTTCGCATCGAATATCATCCCAAGATATTTTTGATAATAAACTTATTTTTGGTGACAATTTGCTCGCACTCAAAGCGCTTGAACAAGAATATATGGGGAAGGTAAAATGTATCTATATCGATCCGCCTTATAATACAGGCAATGCCTTTGAACATTATGAAGATGGTTTAGAGCATTCCATATGGCTCAGCCTTATGAGAGACAGGCTAGAATTGTTACATCATTTACTGGCGGATGATGGAAGTATCTGGATATCAATTGATGATGATGAACAAGCCTATCTTAAAGTGATGATGGATGAAATTTTTGGTCGCCAAAATTTCATCAACAATATTATTTGGCAAAAGAAATATGCTCCACAAAATGATACAAAATGGCTTTCTGATAATCATGATTTTATAATGGTTTATGCCAAAGACAAAACGATTTGGCGCCCTCAATTGCTTCCTCGTTCAAACGATATGGATGCGCGCTATAAAAATCCTGATAATGATCCTCGCGGTCCTTGGAAATCTGGAGATTTATCTGTAAAAAGAGTAACACCTAAGGATATTTATGAAATCATCACACCTTCTGGACGCAAGGTAATGCCTCCTAATGGTAGAAGTTGGGCTATGAATAAAAAAAAATTCTTTGAATTATTGAATGATAATCGTATTTGGTTTGGTCCAACAGGAAGTAATGTTCCTTCTATGAAACGTTTTTTATCAGAGGTAAAAAATGGTATGGTTTCAATGACCATTTGGCCTTATCAGGAAGTTGGCCATAATCAAGATGCAAAAAAAGAAGCCAAAGTCTTCAATTCTGATAGTGTCTTTACAACTCCTAAACCGGAACGTTTAATGGAACGCATTATTCAACTTGCCACTAATCCCGGTGATCTTGTACTGGATTCTTTTGCTGGTTCTGGCACAACCGGTGCTGTTGCCCATAAAATGGGAAGGAAGTGGATTATGATTGAACTTGGTGAGCATTGTCACACCCACATTATCCCTCGTTTAAAACAAGTCATTGATGGAACTGATCAAGGGGGAATTTCCAAAAGTGTCAATTGGCAAGGTGGCGGTGGATTCCGTTATTATCGCCTTGCACCTTCTCTGTTGCAAAAAGATCCATGGGGACAATGGATTATTCGTCGCGAATATAATGCTGCCATGCTATCAGAAGCCATGTGCAAACATATGGGATTTACCTATGCACCGGATGAAAATCATTATTGGATGCAAGGGTATTCAACCGAAACAGATTATATTTATGTCACAACGAGCGCCATGACCCATGCACAACTCTGTATAATGAGTGAAGAGGTAGGCTCTCATCGCACGTTGCTGATTTGTGGTACAGCCTTTGATACAAAATCAGCATCCTTTGAAAATCTGACACTCACTAAAATCCCCCGTGCAATATTAGAAAAATGCGAATGGGGAAGGGACGATTACAGTTTAAATGTAGCCAATCTTGAACCAGTGATTGTGGTAAAAGAAAACAGCAAAAATAAAGATATTGCGCAAGCAGAATTAGATCTATTTGAATAATATATAAAAAGCGGAGTTTTTCATGAACACTGTTGAAAAAAGGATTTCTGCTCGCTTATCGTTGCGTGATCCTCAACGTGAATCTTTAAATATTTTGGTAAAAATCTTAGAAAATATAGAGCTTTCTAAAAATGCTGATTTGGTTGCAGAGTTAGAAGTGATAAAAAATCTTTATCCTTCTGTACAAGATTTTGAACGAAACTTTCCCTCTTTTTGTTTTACCTTAGCAACGGGTGTTGGGAAAACGCGACTTATGGGGGCTTTTATCAGCTATCTTTATTTAACAGGTCGTAGTCGCCATTTTTTTGTTTTAGCGCCAAATTTGACTATTTATGAAAAGTTAAAACAGGATTTTAGTCCCAAAAGTCCGAAGTATGTTTTCAGTGGAATGAGTGAATTTATTGCCAATAGACCCGTTATTATTACAGGTGAAGATTATGAAAGTGGTAAAGGTATTCGCGTTGATGAACACCATATTCAAGGACAAAAGCGTTTGTTTGAGAATAGAGATACGGCCTTTATCAATATTTTTAATATTTCTAAAATTAATACAACGGATAATAAAAAAGGCGCACTAAAATCTAGTATTCCGCGAATTAAACGCTTACAAGAAACGATTGGTGAAAGTTATTTTGATTATCTCGCAAATCTTCCTGATTTAGTTTTGTTAATGGATGAAGCACATCGTTATCGAGCTTCTGCTGGTGCGGCAGCAATTAATGAGTTAAAACCTGTTTTAGGAATAGAGCTTACAGCGACACCAAAAACAATAGGTGCAAAACCCGTAGATTTTAAAAATGTTGTCTATAGTTATTCACTTGCAGAGGCTATGAGAGATGGTTTTGTAAAAGAGCCTGCTGTTGCTACACGTAAAGATTTTCAACCTCAAAATTATACATCTGAACAATTAGAACATATCAAATTACAAGATGCAATTCATGCTCATGAAAACGTGAAAGCAGATTTAATTGTCTATGCAAAAGATTATAACAAAAAGTTCGTTAAGCCTTTTATTTTAGTTGTCGCTCAAGATACAAATCATGCACAGAAATTGCGTGATTTATTGGAATCAGATGATTTTTTTGCAGGAGCTTATAAGGGAAAAGTTATAGAGATTCATACAAAACAGTCGAATATAGAAGAAGATCAAAATATTCAAAAGCTGATTGCAATTGAAGATTCTCATGACCCAACAGAAATTGTTATTCACGTTAATAAATTAAAGGAGGGGTGGGATGTTACGAATCTCTATACTATTGTACCGTTGCGTGCATCGGCTTCAGAAATTTTAACAGAGCAAACAATTGGGCGTGGATTGCGTTTGCCTTATGGGTATAGAACAGGCGTGGAAGCTATTGATCGTTTAACAATTATTGCGCATGATCGTTTTCAAGATATTATTGATCGTGCAAACGATCCAAACTCAATTATAAAAAAGCATATTGAGATTGGAACAGGAGGGAATATCCCCTTTGAAAAGACCGATATAGTGACAGTTCCAAGTCAAGTAGAAGCTTTATTGATGCAAACGATGGTAATACGTAATTCCGATATAAATGGAGCATCTTCTGATTTACAAGGTATCATATTACGTCATACAGATTCCCCTACATTAACACCTGAAGAGCAAGATATTGCAGCGATCGCGTGGGATCTTATCAAAGAGAATGATAAATTGCCAAGTTCTCAAATGCTTTGTTCTGCACAGATACAAGAAAAAATTGCTAATAAAGTTATGAATATTAAGCCTTCATCACAAAAGTCTCTTGTATCAAAAGTGGTGACAATTCTGACAAAACAATTAACAGAACTGATAATAGATATTCCAAATATTATACTCATACCTTTGCGTGATGTTACTTATGGTTTTTATGACTTTGATTTAAAAAATCTAGAAAGCTTAAATTTTCAACCTGTTAGTAAAGAACTTTTAATTCGAGAATTGCGTACCCATAAAAGCATTTTTCTCACATCTAAGAATGAATATGTCAAAGAGCCTTATCTTGAAAACTACATCATTCGTGGTTTGATTGATAATGACTTTGTCGATTATGATAACCATACGCTCTTATTACGAAAATTAGCTAGTCAGATAGTAGAACATTTCCGATCTTATTTACCCAATGATACAGCTGTTGAGAACGTATTAATTCACTATCAGCACAAGCTTACTAGTTTTATTGTTGCGCAATTAAGAGAACATCAATGGGAAACGCAAAAAGATTATGCGGTTAAAGTTACACGAGGTTTTACAATTTTACAACCTATCCATTATGTGTTGCCGCAAGGGACGTCTCCTCTTGATTTTCGTAATATTCCTGCCATTAAAAGCGATATTAAAAAACTTGTATTCAGCGGCTTTAGAAAATGCTGTTATCCTTTACAAAAGTTTGATTCAGTAGAAGGGGAATTACGATTTGCTCAAATATTAGAGGATGATGCACAAGTCTTGAAATGGATGAAACCCGCTCGAGGTTTTTTCAGAATAGAATATGATAAAAGATCAATCTATGAACCAGACTTTGTTGTAGAAACGAAGGATGCCAAATATCTTTGTGAGCCTAAAAAAGCCTCTGAAATGCAAAATCCTATTGTTTTAAAAAAGAGAGAAGCTGCAGTTCAATGGTGTTGTCATGCAACGCGCTATGCGGCGACTTATGGCGATAAAAAATGGTATTATGTTCTTATTCCCCATGATGCTATTAAAGCAAATAGTAGTTTTGAAGGTTTGTGTGCAGAGTTTACCATTTCAGAATCTATACTTGAGAGCTTATAACTTTTTGCTTCAAAAATAAAACACATAAGTTTTTTAATTGACGGGTGTGAGGTTTAATCAAATGTTTGAATAATTATTTTTAACTTTTTTCTAACGACGTTAAAATAAAAAGAAAAATGTATAGAAAAGTTATACAAGATTATGCTTTTGTATGGGGATTTGTAGCACATTTACACTTTTTTATAAAAGTACAATCTTATTTTCATTATGTGAAAAGATCTTTGAGTTATAATCATAAATTAAAAAAAATATTTTAATTTTATTGAGTAATTTGATAAATGTTCTTTTTTTAAAAAACTTAAACAGTTTATTGTTCTTTCATTTAAAACGCCTGAATATAATGAAATACCCAGAGGATAAAAGGGGGAGTTTTTCATATGACTTTAAATTTAACAAACACTGTTTTTAATTTTTTAAAGAAAAACCCGACAAAAAAGTTTACAGCTCGAGAAATTGCTCAATGGATATTTGAAAATTACCCAGAAAAATGCCGTCAAAAACAAAAGAATTCAACGGCAATAATCACTCCCCTTAATAGTGATGCGGCTCTTATTCAGCAAATTGTTGCTGAAATAGGGGCAAAACGCCCTCAGTTACAAAAGCGTTATTCAGAAATTAAAACCACTGAAGGACGACCGAGACAATATTATTTTACTGAACAAACAGATAGTGCTGAAATTGATGCAATAGAGGACAATGCAAAGAGTAGAACAGAAGATGGCTCTGTTAAAGAGCATGATCTTTATCCATTATTATCTAAATTTTTATGGTCAGAGCTTGCAGTTTATAGCAAGCGCATTAATGAGAAATGTTCTCGTAATAAACATGGTGCAGGCGGAAATAAATGGCTTTATCCAGATCTCGTAGGGATGCAAGATTTAAGCAAGGAATGGAATCGTGAAATCAAAGACTGTGTTTTGCAATATTTTGATAAAAAGACAAAGCTTTGGTCTTTTGAAGTAAAAATTCTCATCAATCGTTCAAATTTACGAAAAGCATTTTTTCAAACAGTTAGTAATTCTTCATGGGCTAATTTGAGTTATTTAGTTGCTAGTGAAATTGAAGGAGTTGATACATTAAAAGAGCTTCGGATGCTTTCAAGTTTGCATGGAATTGGATTTATAAGACTTAATAAGGAAAACTCTTCCGAGAGTGAGATCTTAATTCCTGCCAAAGAACGTAGTGATATTGATTGGGATACTGCTAATAGATTAGTGGAGGAAAACAAAGATTTTCTTGATTATATTAAGCTCATTCGTCAATTTTATCAAACTGGTGAGATGCGTCCTCTAGATTGGGATCATATGTATCTATGAGGGGTATTTTTAAAAAGACTCTATTGTTTAAAAGCCTTTTTTCAGAATGATGAAAAATTACTCTAACTATTTTATTTGTCTTATTATATTGGTATAATATGTTGATTTACTAATGATAATTAGTCTTTAAACTTAAATGAGGGGAATGAATACCCTAGTATTCAATCCTTTCAAACCATCTCATATTGATATTGTATCAATTAAAATTTTTCTCACGTACCTCATGAGTAGGGTTGAGTAGGGGAAGAGTAAAAATTCTGTTTTAAGCCTGTTCTATTTTGTGCATTGAGCGTGATTCCATTAGATACTAGACTTAATGATTATAATTTATTATAAATTTGCTATTATAGAGGGTGAAATTCGACTTTTTTGCTTTGTTTACATCAAGCATGGAAAATATTACTTCCTCATATTGAAGTCTTCTTACGGAGAATTTACACTACTATTTCTTTAATTTCCATTGCTGTTCGTTTTGATGATTACTAAGCTTTTTGTTATCCGAAGTAAACATTCAAAAAAACATTAATTTTATAAAATATTCACATAGTTTACTCAATTTCTTGAAATAGATTTAAAAAATAAATTTCTCTCACACCTTATGGTAAAGGAAGTGTGTACTGTCGCAGTCTGCCGCAATACTCTCTTTATTTTTCAATAATACCGCACGCTAAACGTGCACCACCTCCGCCAAGCGGTAATGGTTTATCTGATTGATTATCAGCCCCTAAATGAATGACTAAAGAGCGCCCTTTAATTTCAGAGATTTTTTTTAATCGTGGAGCAAGAACGCTCATTATGGCATATCCCTGCTTATCAACATAAAGTGCTGGTAAATCACCAAGATGACCATTGACATTATAAGGTCCTAAATGTTTTCCGGTATGTTCCGGATCATAATGTCCACCTGCGCTTCCACCAATTATGCCATCTTTTGTATCACATGAAGGATTTACATGTACATGAAAACCATGCATTCCTTCTGATAAAGTAGATAAATTAGGGATGAAAATCAAACCGTATGTGGTTTCTTCAATTTTAATGCTACCAATAGCCTTTTTGGAATTGTTATATTCTAATTTATAAATATTTACTTGTTTTGATAGTGCTAATGCAGAATTTTTATGAATTAAAAATGCCATAAAAAACAATAATGATAATAATATTTTTTTCATAAAATACCTTTATACTTATATTTTAATATATTGTTGTCTATAAATAACAATCTATATTAATGATATATTATATAAATGTCTTAAATTTAACTTTAAGAAAAATAATTTACATAGAAATATTCTGTTATTAGAAAGAGCAAATAAATTAAAGTGTGTTTATATATATTTCTGAACATAACTTTTATTTTTTGATCTATAAAAAATACAGCTTTTATGGATGGATAATTATATCTCACTTACATTTCTTCAAGAGATGCTTTTAAAAAATCTACTTTTTGAGGTATAATAAGAAATTAAATAAGGAATTTTAGTAAGTTAGCTATTATTTCATTTACAATATGATGATCGTTTCATCAAAAAAAGAACATATAATTTGTTGATGATTTAATTGTTTTTCATAGAAAAAATGACGAGAAATTTCTATTCATTATGAAATTTATAAGAGAAAAAATTATTATGATTCATATAAATTTCCCAATAAAATACAGCATATACCGACACTCCCTCCCATTCCTGATCCTATCAGTGCTCCTATTATTATTCCGGAAGAAAGTGCTACTCCTATACCCATTGCGATAACTGGACCAAATCCTGGAAGAGCAATATAACCATAAGCTGCAAGAGTTGCCGCGATAGCTCCTGATATGCTACCATTTAAACCGCCAATGAAAGCAAATTCTTTAATAGAATGGTAGCACTTTTTTAATTTTTTTTTCTTACAGCTGTGAAAAGAAACGTTGCTGTAAGTTTTTAAATCAATCATATTCTTTTCTTTCATTTTGAATGCTAACTGTTCCTGAATAGTCAACGGATACGAAAAAATGGGACTTTTTAAATTTTACTAAAGCACGCCAGATACCATTGTCATCTAAGCGCAATCGTTTAATATTCTCAAAACCATTTTGCATAAGACAATTTTTAACTTGTGAAGCAGTAAATGAGTTCTGACCTATTTTAGTGACCTTTTGAGTAGAGCTATAGGTAAAGGTTTGACAATAAGGAAGGTGAAAAACTTCACTTATTGAAGTCGTGACTATCAACGAGACACATGCAATCATTATAAAAAAAGTACTTAATTTCAAAAAATTATTTAGTGTCATCTTGTTACCATTTGTTGAAACAACACTTCATTAACCTCTGTGTTACTAACAGGTTCCAAAGATGATTTTATTTTTAATATTATACTTAACAATAAAAATTTTTGAAAATATATTGATTAAATAAAACTGTTTTTATTTATTTTCTTATTAAAATTAATTTTATAAAATAACTTTTTCAAAACGGTATTATTTTTCATTTTATTTATAGTTCTAAATTTAACAGCTATGATTTAGCAAGATATCTTTATAATTTAATTTGTAGTATATAATTCAGTTTTCTCTTATTTCATATCAACATACTAAATATATATAATAATTTTTAATAAAAAATAATTTACAGTTATATTAATTAAACATGTTATTATTATAAATAAATCAAATAAATATAATTAATTATTTTAATATAAATTGTTACTTCTTAGAAAGAACAAAAATATTTTTTATATTAGTAATAGATATGATTCAAAATGCAATTTATTATTTATTATTTTACGTTATTATCCATTATTGCTTAGTAGAGCTGTTTTGATGATTTTGTTGGAAATATTTGCATAATTTCCTTAAATCCATAACCGGGATACATTCCTTCGCGCATAAATAAATTACGTAATGGTGGGAAACTATGCAACAAACCAAGCCCAATGCTTCGTATGATATGAACAGGCAACATATGAGAAAGTAGAGCAGAGTTCAGTGTATGAACAGCTCCACTTCGGATTAATATATCTGGTTTGCGGCATTTGTTATAATGTGCAACAATCATTTCAGAGTTAGAATTGGATATTTTATTGGGTAAAATATCAATTAAAGTTTGGACATCACGGAATCCTAAATTTAATCCCTGTGCCCCAATAGGGGGAAAAACATGAGCGGCTTCACCCACTAAAATTGTTCGATTAGCAGCAAAATGATGAGAAAGAAGTCCGAAAATCGGCCATGCTTGAATTGATGTTTCTAAGCTTAGCTTTCCAAGCATTGATTGCATTTGGTTTTCGATCATTTTTGCAATTGTTTTTGGTTCTATATTTAATAATTCCTCAGCGCGGGAAGGATGAACAACCCATACAAGACTAGATCTTCGTCCTGGTAGTGGAACCTGTGTAAATGGACCGTGTTCTGTATGAAATTCAGTTGATGTATTTTGATGAGAAAACTCATGAGAAAAGTTGAGAACAAGTGCTTTTTGTGGATAATTCCACTGTTTCACACTTATCCCTGCTGCTGCACGTGTAAGAGAGTGACGTCCATCAGCTGCAACAACAAGTGGTGCTTGAATAATTCTATGATCAGCAAGAGTAATGCATACATGGTTTTTTGTGTGATGAACAGATTTGGCTACAGAAACAAATCTTGTAATATTGGGCGTATGTGTAACAGCGTCGACTAAAGCACTATTCAATTTTATATTAGGTATATTATAGCCAAAAGCTTTTTCGCCAATTTCAGTAGAAGAAAAATGCACCGTAGGAGCATGCACAATTCTAGAAGTTATATCTATAATTCTCATGGACGATAAAGCAGCTGCATGTTTTTGAAGATTATCCCAAATATTGAGTTTTTGAAGCATGCGTATTGCAGGCATCATAAGAGCCGTTGTCCGTAACTCATCTGTATGAGCAGGGGGCCCAACAAGAAAAACAGAAAGCCCCTTCTGTGCAAGACTCAGCGCAGCTAACATTCCGACAGGACCTGCACCAATAACAGCAATATCTTTATGCTCTTCCTTTTCAAATATCACAACGATTTGAACCTTTATTCATTGAGAAAATATTTTAACATTTCCAAATGATCTCTCTCTTTTTATTATATGAAGCTCTTCTATTATTATAGTATGTAATAAATAATGCGATATAAAAAAGTAACCTTTTTATGATTTTTTTAAATGCTGAGTTATATCATCGTTAAAAAATGGCGTATTGATAGATGGTTGAAGACTTTAAAAACGAGGATAAGAAAACCTTGAAACGTAAATTAACAAAGAAAATCAAAACAAATGCTAAATTATTACGCCATAAAAAAGTAACAATGCCACAAGCAAAGGCCTTTTCCGTTCATTTACTAACAGCTTCGGGATCATTTTTAGCGTTTCTTTCTCTTATATCAGCCTCTCAAAAAGAATGGACAGCTATGTTCTGTTGGCTTGGGCTTGCTCTTCTCGTTGATGGTATAGATGGACCAATTGCACGCAAACTTGATGTTAAGTACGTTCTTCCAACATGGTCTGGAGAGCTGTTAGATAATATTATTGATTACGTGACTTATGTCTTAATTCCTGCCTTTGCACTCTATCAAAGTGGTTTCATGGGGGTAGGGTTATCATTTTCATTGAGTGCAATTATTGTTATTTCATCTGCTATTTATTATGCAGATACTAGTATGAAAACCAAAGAAAACTTTTTTAAAGGATTTCCTGTTGTTTGGAATATGATGATTTTTACGCTTTTTGTCGTCAGACCAGGAGAGTGGATTACTTTTATCATTATTGTTTTATCGGCGATTATATCTTTTTTGCCAATTTATTTTATTCATCCAGTAAGAGTACTTCGTTTACGTAGAATTAATTTTCCCATTTTTCTCTTATGGTGTTTTTTTGGTATTTCTGCCTTCTTTTATCAACTAGAGGCTCCCTATTGGGTTAAAATAGGAATTTCGGTAACAGGAATTTATACATATTGTATTGGCGCAATCATGCAAATATTTCCTAAACTTGGGGCAAAAAGTATAAAAAAAACAATGAAATAATTGTTTTAAGAAGGGTGTGAGATGCAAATTAATTTTGGAGCAGATGATGATATTTCTTTTACGAAAGAAGGGCGTGCTGGTATTATAAAGCTCACACGTCCTTCAGCATTAAACGCTCTTAATCAACGAATGGTTTCAGCTTTAAAAAAAGCTCTCAGAACATGGGAAACAGATGATAATGTTTCTTGTGTCTTAATTGAAGGGGAAGGGCGTGCTTTTTGTGCTGGTGGAGATGTTGTAGAAATCTATCATATGGGGAAAAGTGCTGCTGCTTGTCAATACTTTAGAAATGAATATAGTTTAAATGCTTATATCAAACATTTTTCAAAGCCCTACATTTCTTTCTTAAACGGTATTTGGATGGGAGGAGGGGTAGGTATTTCTCTCTATGGCTCGCATCGAATTGTTACAGAAAATACAGTTTTTGCTATGCCAGAAGGTGCGATTGGATTTTTCCCAGATGTAGGTGCAAGTTTTTTCTTACCATCTCTTCCCAATCATTTTGGTATCTATCTTGCATTAACGGGCGCACGTATAAAGTGGGGAGATTGCTTAAATTTAGGATTAGCAACACACGCCGTTGCTGAAACTGAATTCGATATGATTAGAAAAGCTGTTATTGAGCAAGGAGATCCTACTTTAGCTTTAAACGAGCGAGCAATTACAAAAGACTATGAAACAAGTCATGAAATACGTTGTATTATTAACACTTGTTTTAGTGCACATACCTTAGAAGAATGTCTTGAGTTGCTACATAAAAAAAGCAATGAAGATGTTTTATTTGCTAAAGAATGTTATGATATTTTGCAGTCACGTTCTCCGACAAGTTTAAAAGTTATCTGGAAACAAATGAAACAAAATTCATCTCAAACGTTGGAAGATTGTATGAAAATTGAAAACCGCATAGCGTATCATATGATTCATTCACATGATTTTTATGAAGGTATACGTGCTATGTTAATCGATAAGGATAAAAGACCTCAATGGCAACCAGATAAACTTTCAAATGTGACAGATGAAATGGTAGATTCAGATTCTTACTTCCAACCTGTTGAACAAGAGTTATTATTGTGAAAAATAATTCTCACAAACAGATTTCAAAAATCAATTTAATCTATAACTGTTACTTACGGTTTTTGGCATTTATTTGCTTAGTTCTAGGTATTTGTTATTGGATACGCCTTGTTGGGGTTTTTCCAGGTATTCTATGGCGTTTTGATCTTATGCCTTGGCAGTGGCAATTTGCATCAGCTATATTGGCTATTCTCTATCCTATTGCCTTAGTTGGACTTTGGATGTATTCACTATGGGGTATCATTGTGTGGTGTATTGCAGCGTTGATTGAAGCAATAACAATATATTATTCCGATTTTATTTATCAGCCATTTGTACCATTATTTCATGGAATATTGTTTTTAGCTTTTATAGTACTACAAATTGTAATTATTTTTTTTAAAAGAGTAAAAAATAAAAAAACATTGTGATTAAAATTTTCGAGCCAGAATAACAGGCTCAATTTTCGATCTTAGCTAACTTAACTAGCTCAAGTAGCTCATTTTAAAGCTTCGTTCCTCAAAACACTGATGCTAGCTATATTTCTCCATAAAGTTCCATAATATATATTATGCGATAATATGATGCAGAAGATAAATCCTTTATCCAAAAAGAAAACCCTCCTTTAAAACATCATCATATTTATATCATACAATTTACTTTTAAAATAAAATTTGGTCTTTAAAGTACATTCCTTAAAGACCAAAAATAGTGATAGTGATAATGAAATTACGTATAATAAAACTAAGAAAAATTATTGTGCTATTTGACAACGTTTCGTACGTGCAAGATCACTCAAAACAGCATTACGGTTATTTAAAGCTGAAATTTCATTACTTTCACTGGATTTAGGATCTATAAAAAACAAAGCAGGAAGAAATACAAGACTTGTTGCTGCTAAAGCCGCATTTTTATTTCTTGCTTTATAACGCTCTCTAATTGTAGCATCGATTTGGCGCTTATTAGCAAAAAATTCCCGTTGAATATCAGAACAACTCATTGTTCCATCATGTAATGTGGTAACTGGAATATTTTTTTCTAAACGCCCCCCACATGCTGTCAAAAAAAACGCTAAAACGACAATACATACACCCCATTTAAAATTTTCTTTATACATAAAAACCTCACTTTTAACACAAAATGTTTTTAATGAGATTTAAATAGAGCAAAAGTAAGATTAAAATTTTAACAAATATACTATCAACAAAAATATATTTCGTTAATAAGTTCACGCATCTGTTTAAAAAGTAAGACCTTGATATGCAAGGTTTTACATAGGATGGGACGTAATTTACGACCACATTGTAATTATGTGTGAGTAGAGCTTCAATGATGAGAACATCCAAATCCATTAATTTCGATTTGGTCTTTAAGGTATATTCCTTAAAGACCAAAAAATGAAATTACATATGATAAATAAGAAAAATTACTGTACTATTTTACAACGTTTCATACGTGCAAGATCACTCAAAACAGCATTACGATTATTTAAAGCCGAAATTTCATTGCTTTCACTGGATTTAGGATCCATAAAAAACAGAGCAGGTAAAAATACAACACCTGCCGCTGCTAAAGCTACATTTTTATTTCTTGCTGTAGAACGCTCTCTAATTGTATCATTAATCTGTCGTTTATTAGCAAAAAACTCCCGTTGAATATCGGTGCAACTCATTGATCCATCATGTAATGTTGTCGTTGCAATATTTTTTTCTAAACGCCCCCCACATGCTGTCAAGGAAACTGCTAAAACGGCAATACATACACCCCGCTTAAAATTCTTATACATAAAAACCTCATTTTAAACATAAAAAAGTGATATTTATGTCAAAAATAAAACAAAATAAAGGATAATCTTCAAAAAACTTTATTTAACGTAAAATATTGTATGAATAAGCTTATGCAGTTGTTTCGAAAGTAAGGCCCTGATACGCAGGTTTTACATAGGATGGAACGTAATTTACGACTGCATTATAATCCAGCGATCTATCCATATGTGTGAGTATTGCTTGTTTTGGCTTTAAATATTTTATCCATTGTAATGCTTGATCAACAGAAAAATGACTTGGGTGAGATTTAAATTGAAGGGCTTCGATGATGAGAACATCCAAACCCATTAATTTGGATAATGTTTTTTCAGGAAATTCACTAACATCCGTACAATAGGCAACGTTCCCAATCCGAAAACCTAAGGAATGAATGTTTCCGTGGTGTTGTAAATGTGTATTGACGCTTATTTTTCCGCCCTGCCCCTGAATAATAAATTGGCTATCTTCATTGATAAGATGCTCTTTTAAAATGGGAGAATAAGATGAATCTTTTGGAGTTTGAAAACAATATCCGAAAGCACTTTTGAGATGCTCTAGTGTAAATCTGTCGGCATAGATATCTATTAAACATTTTTGTGCAAGTGCATAGCTGCGTAAATCATCAATACCGTGGATATGGTCTGCATGAGAATGCGTGTAAAGAGCAGCATCAAGATGGCTTACACGCGCATCGATCATTTGTGAGCGAAAATCTGGACCTGTATCAATAACGATCGTTGTTTTGCCTCCTGAAGGTTTAATACGTTCAACTAATAAAGAACTTCTGTAGCGTTTATTTTTAGGGTTATTCGGATCACATGTTCCCCAATCACCATTAGGTCTTGGCACTCCTGGAGAAGGACCACAACCTAATATTGTAAATCGGTATTGATCACACATATCTTTTGCCTTATTTCATTTTGCTAAATAAACGAAAAGCATTACGCGTTGTTATTTGAGCTGTTTCTTCAATGCTTAAGCCAATTGTTTCAGCCAAAACAGCTGCTGTATAACATACAAAAGATGGTTCATTTGTTTTGCCCCGATGGGGACTAGGTGCTAAAAATGGAGCATCTGTTTCCACTAACAAATGCTCATGGGGCACAATTTTTGCTATTTCACGGATTTCAAGTGCGTTTTTAAAAGTAAGAATACCCGAAAAAGAAATATAACCACCAAGTTCAATTCCAGCACGAGCAAGTTGCATTCCAGACGAATAACAATGAAGGATAAAGGGAAAAGCTCCTTCTTTTATCTGTTCACGTAATATTTTCTCCATATCGATATCGGCATTGCGTGAATGTATAACAAGAGGAATCTGTGTTTCTCGAGAAGCAATGATATGTTCTTGAAAAACTTTCTTTTGCTCTTCTGGTGTAGAGTAATCATAATGATAATCAAGGCCCCCTTCCCCAAACGCAACAATTTTAGGATGATTCGAGAGCTGTATAAGCTCTTCCGCTGTAATATTTTGTTCTTCATGCGCGTGATTGGGGTGTGTTCCAACGGAACAAAAGACTTGATCATAGCTTTGCGCAATGGCTAACAGTTTATCTAACTTATGAACATGGGTTGAAATTGTTATCATACGTTTAACGTCAGCATCTAAAGCCCGTTGGATAACATTATCCAAATCTTGTGAAAAGTCTTCAAAATCAAGATGACAATGTGTATCAATCAACATGATGAGTGTCTTCTTTCTTCAAGATATAACGAGGAAAAATTGGTTCTGGTGGTGGAAGATCAAGCCCTTCTTGAATTTTTGAATGACTTATATGATACAATAACCGATCATCTTCAGCAACCGCAAGGCTATCAAGAAGTTTCGTTGCTGATTGGGGTATGAAAGGCAAAAGCATAATTCCTATTCTCCGCAAGATTTCTACAGTTATATAAAGAACTGTAGAAAATCGTTCTCGATCGTTTTTACGTAAACTCCAAGGTTGTTCGTTGGCAAAATAGCGATTGGCATCTGCTACAATTGAAAAAATAGCTGAAAGTGCTAAATGCATACTATAAGAAGACATAGCTTGGTGTACAGTTTCAAGTACTTGAAGAGATTGTTCTAAAAGCTGTTTATCTTGAGCTAAAAATAAAGCTGGTTTCGGGACTTGTGCATTACAATTTTTGGCAATCATAGACAAACAGCGCTGTGCTAAATTACCAAGATCGTTAGCAAGATCAGCATTAATACGGTTCACAAGGCTTTCATGACTATAACTACCATCTTGTCCGAATGGCACTTCACGGAGAAGGAAATAACGGACCTGATCAAGACCATAATGATCAACCATTTCAAAAGGATCAACGACATTTCCAATAGATTTTGACATTTTTGCACCACGATTAAGTAAAAAACCATGTGCAAAAATATTTTTAGGCAATTCAATTCCAGCAGACATTAAAAATGCCGGCCAATAGACTGCATGAAAACGAATAATATCCTTACCAATAATATGCGTATTTGCAGGCCAAAAATCACGTTTTTTTGAATTTTCATTGAAAAAACCTATTGCTGATAGATAATTTGTAAGCGCATCAACCCAGACATACATCACGTGCTTTGGATTCTCAGGAACAGCAATTCCCCAGTTAAAACTTGTGCGTGAAATAGAGATATCTTTTAATCCCGATTTGATAAAACTTATAATTTCATTACGCCGCTCAAGTGGCAAAATAAAATCAGGATATTTTTCATAATATTCAAGAAGAGCCTTTTCATAACCAGAAAGTCTAAAAAAATAACTTTCTTCTTCATTCCATTCAACTGGAGAGCCTAATTCCTTCTCGCGACGGATGTTGTCTGCTCCAACTTCTGTATCTTTCTCTTCATAATACGCTTCTTGGCGAACCGAATACCACCCCGTATAACGACCGAGATAAATATCGCCATTTGCTTCCATCTTTTTCCAAATTTCTTGACAAGCTTGATAATGGCGTTCTTCTGTCGTACGGATAAAATCATCATTAGAACAATTTAATACTGCAAGCATTTTTTGAAACACCGCACTATTACGATCTGCAAGTTGCTGAGGTGTCATGCCTAATGCAGCTGCGGTTTGTTGCATCTTGAGACCATGCTCATCTGTACCAGAAAGAAAAAATACATTTTTTCCGTTTAACCGTTGAAAGCGGGCTAAAACATCGCTTGTAATGGCACTATAAGCATGTCCAATATGTGGAGCAGCATTAGGATAAAAAATGGGAGTTGTTATGTAATATGTGTCACGCATGTCATACTCGTTGTAAAACGCTATAAATAGAAGATATAATGACATAACGCTTGTTCATCGCATTGTCACGGAAAAACTAATTCTCATGAATGATCTTATGAACTTTAAAAAGTAAGTTAATAACAAACTGCTTTTTATCGAGATTAAACAGTTGTATTTCCTCTATTTCTTGATGAATCTCCTGCCATTTTTCCGCATATTTTTTTGAGAGAAATAAGTCTCCCTTTTCAACGAGCATGATAGCTTTTTTTTGAATTTTATTAAGAATTTCATCACAAAATTGTTGAAATTGGAATGTAGAAGAAGCAGATGAAAATGTTTGTGCAAGAGTATGTACAATCGTTGCATTACAAACAGGTTTCTCTAGGAGAGCATCAATTGTTTTAATAACTTCAAGACCGCCATGGCAAATAAGTAAAGCGGCTTTTCGAGGACTTCCTTTAGATTTTTTAATAATCATTTCAATTGTTTTTTCATCAGGTAAATCCTGATCGGCGAAAATATGTATAATAACTTTTTTCATTTCATCGTTATTCAACGGACGAAAAGAAATTTTTTGACACCGTGAATGGATTGTTGGAAGCAATTTTCCTGAAGAATGTGCGATAATAACAAATAACGTTTTTGTAGGTGGTTCTTCAAGTATTTTGAGAATTGCATTTGCTGCATTTCTATTCATATCATCTGCAGAATCAATAATAACAATACGCCATCCATTATCTTGCGATGTTCGACTTAAAAAATGCATAATATCACGGATATCATCAACGAGTATTCCTGTTTTAAACTTTTGTGTTTTCACATCAAATCGACGTGAAATATACAAAAGACCAGGGTGACTTCCTTGTGTAATTTGGCGCCATGGGGTAGAATAAGGATCGGGTTTCAAGAAAGAACTCTGTTGAAAACTTAAAATGTTCCAAGCAAGATGAAAGGCTAATGTAGCCTTTCCAATCCCGTATTCTCCTTCAAATAATAATGCATGATGCAAACGCTCTTCTTTAAGCATTTGTGTCAAAAAATGACGCACATCCTCATGACCAAAGATAACATTGTTCTGGGATGGTGATAAAATTGTATCAATATCATCATATTGGCGTAAGGTATTTAAATTACTCATGAAAGCTGATCCAACAATACCTGATGACAAATATTTTTTATTTGATGAGCAATAGCTTCCACTGAGCCAGTGGCATCAATGACTCGAAATCTATGGGGTTCTTGTTTGGCCAATTGAAGAAAAGCCTGACGTCTTTGTTCTTGAATTTCCAACTGATCTTTTTCAAAATAATCAATTTCTTCTGTTTTTTTTCTTCGTAAATTTGCACGCTTCATACCACACATTGCTGGCATATCTAATAAAAATGTTAAATGAGGCAAAATACCATTGAGCGCAATACACTCTAAAACAGAAAGAAGAGAAGAACTGACTCTATTATTGAGTCCTTGATAAACGCGTGTAGAATCAATAAAGCGGTCACATAAAACGATTTTACCTTTTTGCAAAGAAGGTGCAATAACTTCATGAAAATGGTCAGCGCGTGCAGCTGTAAACAAAACAGCTTCAATCAACGGTCCATACTGTTGCGTCTGCCCCGACAACAAAATATGCCGGATTGCTTCTGCTCCTGGCGTTCCTCCTGGTTCTCGTGTTGTAACAACATCATAACCTTGGTGAGAGAGAGACTCAGCAAGTAAAGAAATCTGCACCGTTTTTCCTACCCCCTCCCCTCCTTCGAATGTAATAAAATAACCTGACACGTATGACCTTAACCTTATTAGCGCGTAACTACAAATATTTCCGTAACCATCCAATTGTTATTTCATAGAATGCATTTTTTACTTTTGCAAAGAAACTTCCTTCCTGAATATTCATTCCGGCAAAAACTGGTTTTTCCAGAAGAATCTTTTTATCTTCTAAAATTTGAATAACACCAACTGATTGCCCAGAAACGATGGGGGCTTTCAATGGACCATGATATTTAATTTTTGCTTTAACATTTACTTTTTTTTCATTCGAAAGCATAAAACTTATTGGTGTTTTAACAATGAGTGGAACAAAATTTTTCTTACCACCGTAAACAGAAGCACGACCAACCGTTTCTTCTTTTGTGAAAATTGTTTTGAGATCAAATGCCGTCATCCCCCATTGAAGAATGCGTTCTATTTCTTTTGTATATTTTTTACCATCTTGCAAACCATTGATTGCTAAAAAAAGACGTCGATGATTTTTAGAAATGGTGGCAACCATTGAAAAACCTTCTTTTTCACTGTAGCCAAAACCAAATCCTTCTACACCAATTTCCTTAGAAATAAGAGGGTTTTTATTACGTTGAAAAATATTATTCCATGTAAAATGAGGCTCACAATAAAGTGCATAATAATCCGGATATTCCTGAACAATATGACGTGCTAATATAATCATATCACGCACAGTTACAAATTGTCCCTCTTCGGGTAGCCCTGTAGCATTAACAAAATGACTCTGAGATAATCCGATTATTTTTGCGCGCTGATTCATCAGTTTTACAAAATGATCTTCATGTCCTGATATTCCTTCAGCAAGAATAATAGCAGCATCATTTCCATTCACAATAATTAAACCACGTAAAAGATCAGAAACACTGATTTCTGTCTTTATCTTTGCAAACATAGTGGTTGTACCGGAAGGTGCTCCACCTTTGCGCCAAGCATTTTCACTGACCTTGAATTTCTGCGTACTTTTTAATAATCCTTTTTTTAATTGATGAAATACAACTTCTGCTGTCATCAATTTTACTAATGAAGCAGGAAAAAAAGGAATATCACTTTGTTTTTCATAAAGTATTGTCTCTGTATCATCATCGAGTAATAACAGTTGTGATGCGGGAGTTTGAAAATCTTGTGCTCTCCCCCACGTATCAAATGCCAATACTCCCCATAATATCAATAAGATCCTTAATGCTGTATACATAGCTGCTCCTCCCATCCCAAAGATCAACATAAAGAATCTTATATAGGAAAAAACTTTTTGATTTCTGAAAATTGAGGAATTATTTACAACTCATAAAAAGATTTTATTTTCATTTAGCTTTAGAAAAAATAATATGACACGTTTTTTATCTTCCATGTAGGTTCAATTTAACATTTTAAATGTATGAGAGACAAAAGATTTTTTCCTATTTTTATTGATAGTATTTTGATTTGTTATGATAAATTATCATTTTAAAATTGAAGCTAACTCAAAATACTGTAAGATTCTCTCATCCCCTCTTCTCATATTGAATTCATTAAAAATCGCTTACTTACGGGTCATAAGTAGGGTTCGTATATGGATAAAAATTATTAAAAAAGAGAGTAAAAATACTTCTTATAAACCTCTCAAGTGTTAAGAATTATCGCACAAAACATTGGGGGCTTGCAAAGTGTATGATGGTGTCGATTTATATCTTCATAAGAGTAAAGATGCTGATGTCTAAAGGCGTTAACAGTTATACCATTCACAGGCGCTGTCGCAAAATAGGCTTGTAGCGTGTTAAAGTATGTCTCTTTTAAATAAGTCCATGAATTGGCAATGTAAGTGTATTTTGTTTGAGACGCTCTGTTTTTCGTGAGGGAACTTACTCCATTAAAGAACATGATAAACAAAAGCATGAGATAATGCATAATCTTTTCATAAGATATTACCGTAGATACTTTAGAAAGATGCAAGGCCGAATCAAAAGAAAATATTTTTTTACTTGTTAAGCTTTTTATTCCTCTCAAATCGAGAGTACAAGTTGTTTTAGAGATTACACAAACAGACTGACACAATAATTTACCTTCGTCTAGCAAAAGCTATTACAGCAAGAAAAGTACACGCTTTATTAAGCAAGCAATATCATAAAACGACGAATAGACCAGCAATGGAGTGGAAAGGCCGTACTGAATTTATAATAATAGAACCCAACCACGCTTTTTGAAAAGGACAAAGCGCTTTAAGATAAAAATCCTACACTAAATCCGTAATTTCTTACCTTTTTTACTAGAAAATTATATAGATAAAAAATCAATGCATTTTTTCTTAAAACAGTTGTAGCCAATTAACCTTTGTTTTTTTGTTTAGCTTATTTATAGAAGCAACTTGATCGAATGGTATCGGCTTATCAACCATGATAGGACCAATTTCTGGCAATTTAACTGCAACAGTTTTATTACGTTGTTCTTGTTCAACAGCAGCTGCTTTAGCTAATTCTTTTTTGTTCCTTGTATTGCGCTGCTCTTTTAACAAAACAGTTTCTCTTTTTTTCGCAACATTTTCCGACGCTAATGAATATGGGGCAGCATTTCCAGGAGTATAAGAGGACATTAAATATGCAGCATCATAATAGCCAACAGGTGCTTCAGCAATATATTCTACTTTAACATCTGCGACCCCCCTATCTACATACCCCAATATTGCCGCAGCTTGCCTTGATAAATCAATGATTCTGTCTTTCATAAAAGGTCCGCGATCATTCACTCTAACAACGATTGAAGACCCATTTTTCAAATTAGTAACACGAGCATAGCTAGGTAAAGGCATTGTAGGATGAGCAGCAGTCAAAAGATTCATGTCATAAATTTCACCGTTGGCAGTTAAACGTCCATGAAAATCTGAACCATACCATGATGCTTCGCCAACACGTTTATAAGTTGGATCACTTTGAGGATAATACCACTTTCCTTTTATTTGATAAGGTTTACCAACAATCGCTCGTCCACGCTTTTTTTCTTCCGATTGATTCTTCTTATTAGATACTTGTTGAGGTAGTACAGAAGTGTTTACGTTAATTGGTTTATTATGATAGGAATCTTTTATTGAAAAATTCATAGTTTGGCTTGCGCAACAAGATACCAGTGACTGAGAAATGACGATCATAGAAAACAATTGAAGTGTTGGTTTAATCATAAAAGTAATTTTCTTTTTTCTATTTGAAGGCATCTATTCAGTCCACTTATTTCTGTTAAGTACTACTTGTAAAAACCACGTCACGCTTTTTGTACGCAACGGAAGAATTTACGTTTTTAAATGATTCCCCTCGCGCATATACCACTCTTGAATTGGCCCCTTCTATCAAGAAATTAACGTGTTGTTAACCTTTTTATGGTTTTCATACAAAATAAATGTACTATAGTAGATGTTAAAAAGATTAAAATTTAAACAAATCAACATCTTATAGAAAATTCATTTCATAATATAAGTGTGAATAAGTGGTGATTTTAGCAACTGTTTTGCGAATCATGTAATGCAGTGGGTATTAAAAACCACCTATGGATTGAGAAAATTAGAAACCGCATGTGCTGCCAACGCAGGTACAACCCTATCCGTAAGTTTGTTGAAAATGGAGACAGCATAGCACCGCTCTATTCCAAAAACAGCTGATAGAAAATGACAGACTATAGAATCGATAAAAACTTCAAAAAGAATCAAAACAAAAAAGATTCTTAAATTTTTTATAGCCTATTGATATTACTTAAATTTGGTGAGCGCGCAGGGATTCGAACCCTGGACCTACTGATTAAAAGTCAGTTGCTCTACCAGCTGAGCTACGCGCTCTCACACAAGCTATCTAGTTTGCAGAAAGTGAAGGGAACATACGGTTGACTTTCCATTTGGTCAACACCTTTTGGAAAAAATATTATTATTTTCTTCAGTTATCAATAATTTTCCGTTTTCGCCCCTTTACTTCATCATTGTATAAGTACTCTTTAATCTTCTTTTTGAAGTTTCAATAAAGGAAAAATTTCACTGCAAAATATTGCATAGATTCGAAGCGTTAAAATTATGAGCAATACCCCCTTCCCCTCACATGGGTTGTTGAGCATAATGGGTAGAGAAGAAAAAATACCTTTTATTATAATACTATTTTTATATCTTTATATTTTAGTGTTTAATTTTCAAATATGAATACAGCTTTATAAGATAATATATTGATTTATAATAATTTATTATTTTTCACTTGAGTGAGAAGTCTCAAATACTGTAAGCTTATCTCATTTCAAATCTTTTTTATATTGAAACAATAAAAAGCATTTTCTTGACCAATATAAGTGAGAGAATAAAACTATAAAAAAGAAATGAAAATACCTTTTATGCCTCCTTTCAATAATCAAAATTTATCGTAACATTAGGGTTCATGAAAATAGTATATAGCAGTTGACACGTTAGACCTGAAAATGGAACAATGAGCAACAATGGCATTTTGAGAGTATAATTTTATTTATGCATAATGAATATATAATGAAAGCCAATTTATCCTATAGAATAAAGTAGATATGAAGCAAAATTTAGTCTCATTGAAAATATCCCGAATGACTATAAATTGTGCTCACTATTAGAGCTGTAGATAATTTTACTAAGAATAAAAAAGCAGAAATAATATGCAGTATGTAAAATGATTTTAAATACCCATAGAGAGTTCTAAATATATAGAATGCCTTCTATTTAACTTTTTTATATCAGAAATTACAAAACATGTAGATATATTTTTAGAAGAAAAGGATAATACTGGTCATAAAATTTGGTGTTATATAATTCAGTCAGAACTATAAAGTATTTTATACATTATTTAATATTAATGTAGCTATATAGCTATATAAATAATAATTTAAATATATCTATAAATAAAAATATTGCTTTATTAAACGATAAGATCAAAAACAAAGAAAATAATTTTGATTTGGCGATAAAAATTGTAAAAGTGTTATATATACATGTATTTTTACTTTACTAATTTTTATTATTTTGATTGGAATATTGAATGCTAACATGTAAACAGTATGAGCTACTCTTGTTTATTCATAACCATATAAAAGAAACTGGTGTTCCTCCTTCTTTTGAAGAAATGAAAAATGCATTAGAGCTTTCTTCAAAGTCTGGTATTCATAAGCTCATTATAGCCTTAGAACAAAGAGGTTTTATACGTCGTTTGCCCAATCGTGCTCGTGCTGTGGAGGTGATTCGACTTCCTGAGAAAATAACATTTAACCTTTCTTTAGCACGTAAAATTTCTCCCAGTATAATAGAAAGAAATAAAAGGGAAATATCAAAAAGCTTGAGTCCCTTTGATGAAGAAGAAAAAAAAAAAATATCACCATTCCTATTATGGGACGTATTTCTGCAAGCGTACCCGCCTCTGCTATACTGCAACAAATAAACAGCCTTTCTCTTCCACTCGATATGGTTAATACAGGTGAGCACTACGCATTAGAAGTTAAAGATGATTCTATGATGGAGGCTGGTATCTTTGATAAAGATACGATCATTGTAAAACGTCAAAATACAGCAATAACAGGTGAAATTATTGTTGCGTTTATTGATAAAAAAGAAGCCACATTAAAACGTTATCGACGCAAAGGAGCTTCTATTGCATTAGAAGCCGCAAATCCTCATTATGAAGTACGGACATACGAATCCGAGCGTATAGAAATACAAGGAAAACTTACCGGACTTATTCGCAAATATTAAAAAATAAACCTTATAGTACGCGATAGATATCGCAATAAGAAGCTGTTGAGTATTTTTTTTATTGTGCCACACGCAATTGACTTCTTCTCCACAGCCAAAGGATGCCCCCAATTCGGTTTATAAACAATCCAGATCCTTATCGAGCAGGTTTCACTTTCCCTTCCCTCCATGTTCTTCACTTAATGCAAGGCTTGACAAGTAAGTTTTAAAATATTCACCACGTACTTTGAAAAGAACTTAAATGCTTTGAAGGAAGCTGTCTTATATCATCATCCTCAATAACGGAATTTTACGATATAATAAGACAAAATTGTATGCATGCATAAAAACACATAAAATTTTGTAGAAAAAAATCAAATAACTTTGTAACAGATTGTATTGCATAGGTATAAAAATAAAGAACATTATTTTTAAATTAATAAAAGCGTAACTCAATCATTCATAGTAATTGTAGGATCATCATGGTAGCACCTCGTATTAGTTTTGTCTCCCTCGGATGCCCAAAAGCACTCGTAGATTCTGAGCGAATTATTACACGCCTTCGCTCTGAAGGGTATGAGATTTCACGTCAACATCAAGGAGCTGATGTCGTTATTGTGAATACCTGTGGTTTTCTTGACTCGGCAAGGAGAGAATCATTAGCCAATATTGATGAAGCTCTTAAAAAAAATGGAAAAGTTATTGTAACAGGGTGTCTTGGTGCTGATCCTGATGCTATTCGCCAAACATATCCTAATGTATTGGCTATTACAAAACCGCAAGCTTATGAAAGCGTTATAGAAGCTGTTCATACAGCAATTCCTCCTGTTCATGATCCTTTTCTTGATTTAGTTCCTCCCCAAGGTATTCGTTTAACACCTCGCCATTACGCCTACTTAAAGATTTCTGAAGGATGCTCTAATCGGTGTAGTTTTTGTATCATCCCTACTTTGCGTGGTGATCTCACTTCACGTCCCATCAGCGATGTTCTTCGTGAAGCTGAAAAACTCGTGCAAGCGGGTGTAAAAGAACTTTTGGTTATTTCACAGGATACGAGTGCTTATGGTGTTGATCTTAAATATCTCGAAAATTCTTGGAAAGATCGTACAATCAAAACTAAATTCTTTGATCTTTGTCGCGAACTAGGCGATATGGGTATTTGGGTACGTATGCATTACGTTTATCCTTATCCCCATGTTGATGAAGTTATCGAACTTATGGCTGCAAAAAAAATTCTTCCTTATCTGGATATACCTTTTCAGCATGCATCACCAACTGTTTTGCGTCACATGAAGCGTCCCGCACTTATGGAAAAAACAAACCGTAAAATTGAAAAATGGCGGAAAATATGTCCAGATCTTACTTTGCGATCAACATTTATCGTTGGTTTTCCTGGTGAAACGAATGAAGATTTTAATATACTTCTAGAATGGCTAGAAGAAGCAAAAATTGAACGCGCGGGGTGCTTTAAATATGAAGAAGTAAAAGGAGCTGCCGCAAATGATTTGGGATTAGAAAATATTCCTGAAGAGGTGAAAGAAAACCGCTGGCATCGTTTTATGGCAAAACAACAACAAATTTCTACACATCTTTTAAAGAAAAAAATTGGAAAAAGACTCCGAGTGCTTATCGATGAAAGTCAAGGAAAAGTTGCCAAAGGACGTAGTCAGTACGATGCTCCAGAAATAGATGGTGTTGTCCATATATCATCACGACGCCCACTGCGTGTTGGTGAATTTGTCACCGTTAAAATCGAACAATCGGATGCCTATGACCTTTATGGTATAGCAGTTTAAAAATTTAACTCCTTCCCTGTCCTCAATGATGAAGATTTCTATCAGCATTGGTTTATAAAAAAGCGATTTTTCATAACAAGAACCGATCATGTAACTCACTTCATGAGAATTTACGAGCAATCCTTACTCTGAGTGTTTGCTATACACTCCCAAAATACCAAGCAGTTATATATTCTCTTAATTTAATGCCTTAAATGACGGTGACGGCGGCGCAACAGAATAAAATAAAATCCACAAGGTACACCATTTTTAATTAACAAAAGAGCAAATCGACAATCGTACTATTTTCCTATTTTTGATATTGCGACAGTCATTGGTTAGTGAAAGGAAACTTTTTTCAAGAGTGTTTTATGCACACAAGAATTTCCTTTGTGATATGCAAACGGATATTTTTTATGGAAGCAATATAAGAGAATTTGAAACAAAACAATCTGACGATATTTAAATGAAAAAAATAAATTATCATTATAAATAAGTATCTTATCTTAAACTCTTTAAACTTATTTTTAAAATATCTAATTTTTATTAACACGTTTTAAAATCAAAGAATTTCTTATCAAGCAAATGACTTGGGCGTACATTTGTTAAAGCGCGAATCATCGTATCTTTACGTCCTGGCATTTGTCTTTCTATATTTTTCAGCATTTCTTTCATTGCATTACGTTGTAATCCATCTTGACTACCGCAAAGATTACAAGGAATAATTGGAAATTGCATTTCTTGAGAAAATTTTTCCATATCTTCCTCAGCAGCATAAACAAGAGGACGTAATACAAAAAGATCTCCTTCATCATTTTTAAGTTTTCCAGGCATGGCAGCTAATCGGCCACCGTGAAACAAATTCATAAAAAATGTTTCTAAAACATCATCACGATGATGACCTAAAACTAATGCAGAACATCCCTCTTCACGTGCAATACGATAGAGATTACCACGTCGTAATCGAGAACAAAGTGAACAATATGTCTGCGACTCTGCCAATTTATCTGTAACAATGGAATAAGTATCCTGATATTCAATACGATATGGAATTTTATAAGAACTTAAAAAGTCTGGAAGAATATGCTTAGGAAATCCTGGGTGCCCTTGATCAAGATTACAGGCTAGAATTTCAACGGATAAAAGACCTCGCCACTTTAAGTCTAAAAGAAGCGCTAATAAACCATAAGAGTCTTTTCCACCCGATAAAGCAACAAGCCATTTTTTCCCTGTAGAGAGCATAGAAAAATCATCCAAAGCTTGTCGCATATGACGTAAAAGTCGTTTGCGCAATTTATTAAATTCTACGCTTGAAGGAGCAACACGAAACATTGGATGACAATTATCTGCTTCGCTTATTAAAGGATCATCTCTCCCTTTGTTTTCTTCTATTGCCTGATATTCAACTGAAACATCATTCATAATACCATATCCTGCACAATAAACGGCTCGTTTTGCAAAGATAAAAACAAATATTAAAGCAAGCTTACATTTATGTTTTTTGAATTTATAAATTAGATACACAAAAAAGAAATGGAACTATACAAATTTATGACTATAAAACATAGCAATAAACTTAATATAGAACCATTTACAAAAAGAACTTATTAACTTCAAATATTGTAAGAATAACATAATATTTTGAAGTTATCATAATAGAAGAGAGAAACAATTTCTCTTACAGAAAAATTATCGAGAATAAAATTCAACAACCAGATTAGGTTCCATTTGCACAGCATAAGGAACATCTGCAAAAGCAGGAATACGTGTAAAGGTTGCTTTCATCTGTTTATGATCTGCTTCAATATAATCAGGGACATCACGTTCTGCCAATTGCACTGATTCTAACACTAAAACAAGTTGTTTCGATTTTTCCCGAACCTCAATAACATCACCGGGTTTACAACGATAAGATTGAATGTTTGTGCGCCGCCCATTGACATTAACATGACCGTGATTGATAAATTGGCGAGAAGCAAAAATCGTAGGTACGAATTTTGCACGATAAACAACAGCATCCAAACGTGATTCTAACAGACCGATAAGATTTTCACCAGTATCTCCCCGTCGACGAGCAGCTTCTTCATAGGTTTTATGAAATTGTTTTTCTGAAATATCTCCATAAAACCCTTTCAATTTCTGTTTAGCGCGCAACTGCACCCCATAGTCAGAAAGTTTTCCTTTACGACGCTGTCCATGCTGACCTGGACCATAATCACGACGATTGACAGGAGATTTTGGACGCCCCCAAATATTTTCTCCCATACGACGGTCAATTTTATACTTTGTTGTTTCGCGTTTACTCATCGCATTTCCTTATAAAATAAAACACGAGATCTTAAGACCCCAAGGAAACGCGCCCTCCTCTGCCTTTAAATACTAAAGACTGACAGAATACCTTAACATATCAATATGCAAAGTTATCCACGGGACACGTCAATTAATGCTATTTTCTTGAAAAAATAGCTAGATCATCATTATTGGTCTCGTAACCCAAAGTCAACTCCTTTCATGAGTTTTAAGCCAAATCCTTTAAACAAATTCTCCGTTAAAGAAGTGATATTTTTTGATGTCAACAACGCAAAATCTTGATATTTCTTTATATATTGATGGTGTATCTTTCCCGACAATGGTAATAAAGATCTGGTATGTTTGGCGATCGCTTTCGCCGGATCAATCCACTCAACGGACCATAAAGCATGTTCACGAAAGAAATTAATCAAAAAAGGATAATGTGTGCAGGCTAAAACAATAACATCCGTATATTGTCCATTTTTTTCCACAAAACATGGCAAGATTTCTTTTCTTAACTCTTCTGAATCGATAGATTTTCCCCGTAAATAATCTTCAGCAAGTCCAGCCAGCTTTTTACTTCCCACAAGCTGAACATGACACTGTCCAGCAAAAGAGTTAATTAATTCATTTGTATAAGCACGTTTAACTGTTCCAGGAGTCGCTAATACGGAAATAAAACCAGATTTTGTTTGTTCAGCAGCTGATTTAATTGCAGGAACCGTTCCTACAAAAGGGACATGAGGAAAATTCTGTCGTAAATCTGCTATCATCAGTGTAGAAACAGTGTTGCAAGCAATCACACATAAAGCTGGATTGTAACGTGTTAAAAGATTTGTAAAAATCTTCAAAATACGCTCTTTCAAAATATTTTCTTTCCAATTTCCATAAGGAAATCCTGCATCATCAGCAACATAGATAAATTGCATGTCGGGGATAAGAATACGCGCTTCCCTGAACACTGTTAAACCACCAATACCGCTATCAAAAAAAAGAACAGGTCGTTCATCCATTAGTTTTCACACTTATTTTTAATTTTTTTACGATCACGCTCTTCTGGTGCTCTACTCCCCCGTGGATATTGTGGCGAAAAATGATCCAAAGAAGATATAATGCCTCGCAATAAACGAACCTCAGGTTCACTAAAGTTAGCGCGCGTAAAAACAGAGCGCAAATTTGCAAGCATTACTTCTTTACGTTCTGGTGGTCTAAAATACCCACGGATATTCAAAGCCTCTTCTAACTGAGATAAAAAACCATGGAATATTGTTTTATTTGCAGGTTCCATCTCTGCTGCACGAAATGCCGTATCGCTGACATTCTCTAAACCAGCTTTCATCCATTCGTAAGACATTAAAAGAACCGCTTGCGCAATATTAAGTGACGCAAAAGCAGGATTAACTGGAAAAGTAATAATTTCATCAACAAGGCTGATTTCATCATTTTCTAGTCCCCATCTCTCTCTTCCAAAGACAATCCCAGTCTTATGTCCGATACTTTCACGCTGACGTAATACGCTTGCTGCTTCGACAGCACTTTTTACAGTTTTAAATCCACATCTTTCACGTGCTGTTGTGGCAAAAACATAGTGTAAATCTGCAATTGAATCACGCAATGTGTTAAAAATCACAGCATTGTTAATGACATGATCAGCTTTACTCGCAGCAGCTCTAGCTTTTTCATTTGGAAACATCTCTCGAGGATTGACTAATCGAAGCTTAGAAAGCCCAAAATTTGCCATTGCCCTTGCGACCATACCAATGTTTTCAGGAAGCTGCGGTTCAACTAAAATAATAATGGGACCATTTGTTAAATTTTCACGATTCCTATTCGTTCCTGCCATCAATTTTACCTAGTTTCACTTAAACTATCTCCCTCTCCACTATTTTTACGAAACCTTTTTCACAATACTCTAATGCTGTTTAATAATAACTTATAGATAATCTATCTTTTCATTCAAAGATAATAGTTTCTAAACCTAATAATAAATTTTAAAAGCCATTAAAGTGAACGATGGAATTTATAACAATTTATATAAGATATCGTAGCGTTTTTTACATCAATTTTATCTTTTTTAATAGGGAACAGCCCCTATAAATCATAATCTCAGTTGAATTATGAAATCATAAATCCTAAAAAAGGGATATGCACTTTATTCCCAAACTTTTTCCTGCAAAGCTTATCCGTCGTTATAAACGTTTCCTTGCGGATGTTCAACAAGATGATCAGCATGTCCTCACCGTGTCTGTACCTAATACAGGATCAATGCTTGGATTAACAGCTTTCAACACCAATATTTGGCTTTCTTATCATAACAACATCAAACGAAAATATGCCTATCAATTAGAAATTATTGAAGCCGATAATACTTTGGTTGGTATTAATACTTCTTTACCCAATAAACTTGCGTTAGAAGCAATTCAAAACGGATTACTACCAGAATTAAATGGATATAAAACAATTTTAAAAGAACAACGCTATGGGACACAATCACGAATTGACTTTCTTTTACGTGATGACATTCTTCCTGATTGTTACCTAGAAGTCAAAAATGTTCATTTTATTCGTCAGAAAGGATTAGCAGAATTTCCTGATAGCGAAACAAAACGTGGTGCACGTCACCTTGATGAGCTCATAGGAGTTGTACAACAAGGAAAACGAGCTGCTATGCTTTATATTATTCAACGAGAAGATTGCTCAGCTTTTACAATTTGTCATGATCTTGATCCACTCTATGGACGTAAGTTTGATTTAGCATTAAAATCAGGAGTAGAATGTTATGCTGTAAAGTGTCATGTAAGTGTAGAAGGCATTTTTCCGATTCAGAGAGTAAAAATAGAAAATAGAAGAAACAATGACTGAGTATATCGAATATAATAAAATCCCTTTAAAATTTAATGGAAAAATCCGCATTTTCGATGATTATGCTTTTGCTAAAATGCGTGAAGTTGGTCGTATTGCTGCAGAATGCCTTGATGCGCTTACAGATATTATTAAGCCGGGCGTTACTACGCAAGAAATAGATGATTTTGTATTTATTTTTGGAGCTAAGCGAGGAGCACTTCCTGCTGATCTAAATTATCATGGATACAGCCATTCATGCTGTACATCTATCAATCACGTTGTCTGCCATGGCATTCCCAATAAAAGACCTTTGCAAGAAGGTGATATTGTAAATGTTGATGTAACCTTTATCCTTGATGGTTGGCATGGGGATTCAAGCCGAATGTATCCTGTTGGAAAAATTAGGCGTGCCGCAGAACGCTTGCTAAAAATAACCTATGAAAGTCTTATGCAAGGAATCGCTGTCGTTAAGCCTGGAGCAACGACAGGTGATATTGGGGCAGCCATTCAACAGTATGCAGAATCTGAACGCTGTTCAATTGTGAGAGATTTTTGCGGACATGGTATCGGCCAGCTTTTTCATGATGCTCCCAATATTCTCCATTATGGAAATCCTGGAGAAGGAGTTGAATTAAAACAAGGTATGATGTTTACAATTGAGCCTATGATTAACCTTGGTAAACCACAAGTTAAGATTTTATCTGACGGTTGGACTGCTGTTACCCGTGACCGCTCTCTGACAGCACAATATGAACATACAATTGGTGTTACAAATGAAGGGTATGAAATATTTACACAATCTCCTAAAAATATTTTTTATATTCCAAATTCCCATACCTAACGCAATGTAGAGATGTTATGGCTAAAAAATTAAAACAAAAGGAAGATACTCAAAGTAATCACTTTGCATTAACATCGAGTTCTCCACTCACCCCAGTATCAGAAAGAAAAAGTGAAGAGCCTCAGAAAAACGCACAGCTTCATAAACATTATCAAGGCCATCGTGAACGTCTTCGGAAGCGCTATTTAAAGTCAAAAGGAAATGCAATTGAAGATTATGAATATCTTGAATTATTGCTTTTTCGCACAATACCCCGTGCAAACACAAAACCCATAGCTAAAAATTTGATAGCGCGTTTTGGTTCATTAGCTGATGTGTTGGGAGCGGATATTCACCGACTTCAAGAAATTCCAGGATGTGGTCCCGCCACTGCAGTTGATTTAAAAATTATTTCAGATGTTGCTGGACGTCTTGCTCGTGCGCAATTGTTTAAGCGCGATATTTTTTCATCATGGGATAAAGTGTTAGCGTATTGTAAAGCTGTTATGGCTCACGAAACACGTGAACAGTTTCGTATTTTGTTTCTTGATAAGAAAAACGGCTTACTTGCTGATGAGGTGCAACAAACTGGAACCATTGATCATACCCCTGTTTATCCTCGTGAAGTTATTTCTCGAGCTTTAGAGTTATCCGCATCAGGACTTATCTTAGTCCACAATCACCCTTCTGGCGATTCCACCCCCTCTAATGCAGATATAACAATGACATATAGATTAAAAGATGCAGCAAATGCATTAGGCATTATTATCCATGACCATCTTATTATTGCACGAAATAACCATACGAGTTTTAAAGCGTTAAAACTTATATAAATCTTATGGGATAAAAAAGACTTCATTCAACTATGAATAACGAATCAATTTTCTAAATCAATATCTAATATAGCCATTGAGAAATTATAGGAGAGCTCATCTTCATCTTCATCTCGATAGATAATGCCTAAAAACTCATCTCCCATATAAACCTCACAAGAATCACTCTTTTTAGGACGTGCTCTGACTTGCAATGCTGAGTTTTGGAATATATTTCTAAAATAATTATCAAGTTTTTTTATTTCATCAGCATTCACTATGCTCTCCTGTTTTTTTGAAACGATTAAAATAATTGCGTGTCGTGCAAATAAGACACTCTTATGATTCTGTAAAGTCAGTAAAAAAGCATAATCTGAATATTTACTTAATATTACATATATTCACAACGTTCTTTATACATTCATAAAGAACGTTTACAAAAGGAGTCTATCATTATTAAATATACCCGTATAGATTAAAAAATGGCAAAAAAAAACTGTATATTTTTAATAATTTTACTTTATCTCCAATTTTAGCATCTGTATTTAAAATGCATATTCGTAAGAATAAATTGATCAATAATTTATAATTTTGTTTATTTTATAAAAAATACAAATAAAAATATTTTTTTATTTAAAACTACATTTTTTAGCAAAAAATATTTATTACATCATTCGAAAATAATTCTTTTTAATAACCTTTAAAGTATAATTATCTAATCTTAGAAGAATTACCTCTCTGGAAAATATACAAAATAAGCTAATAAGAGTTTATTTTTCTTTTCATTTTTTATAAAAACTTACGTCATAACAGAAAGATTTTTTAATAAGCTTTTTTCAATTTATACGAAATAAAAATATTGGGTATTTCTGTAAATTCTAAAAGCTATGAAGAGTTCTTATTTTATAGGATAACGAGAAAGAAAATCGATAACGCCTTTTTTATAAACTTTATCGCCTACAGCAAGCATATGATCTCGATCAGGAATTGATAAAGCTTCACCACAAGGCAACAAGGCTGCCAATGGCTCTGCATCACCGCCAATTTCATCTAATGAACCAACGGCAACAAGTGCTGGTTGTTTGATTTTGTAAACTTCAGACGCCGTTAACTCCTGTTTTGATGTAATGATACAAGCAGCAAGAGCACGCCTATCGCTTTTCGTTTGATCTGCAAATTTACGGAACATTAAACCGCGCGTATTGGTAATAGTGGAAATATCTTCTGCTAAAAGGGCCTCAGCAACGGGCTCCCAATTTCCTGCTCCCGTCACCATACCAATACCTAAACCACCAAAAATAACACTGTGTACATATGTTGGATGCAAAAGAGCCATGAAAGCACTAATACGAGCCCCCATAGAATATCCCATAACATGGGCTTTAGATAACTCTAAATGCTGCAGTAACTTTACTGCGTCGCCAGCCATAGCTTGAGGTGTATAAAAGATAGGATCATAACTTTTAACTGAATCTCCGTGACCGCGATTATCAAGAGCAATAACACGATATCCTGCTTCCGTGAGAATACGAAACCAACCTGTTGCATACCAATTCACCCGTGCAGAAGATCCAAAACCATGGATCAACAAAACAGGAGCGCCTTGTCCTTCTTCTCGATAAGCAAATCGCAAACCATTATATTCAAAAAAACGAATATCTTCAGCGGTCATTTTTTATTGCACTTTCCACAAAGTACAGGATGAATAACACGTTGTCCTTTTTGTATCTGTTTTTCAGAAACTTCACCAGCATTAATTTCAAGTGCAAAAGCTGCAGGAACTTCTGATGAAATGGTATTTGTTGAAAATGGAGAAGTATTTTCAATAATCGATACAATAATTCCCTCAGAGTTTAAGAAAATCATATCTAAAGGTAAAGGCGTATTTGCCATCCACATAAAAATTTTCTGCTCATCTCCCGATGGATAACTTTTTAGCTGCTTAAAGAGCATTGCACGATCGCGTGGAAAATCAGTTCGATACATTAAACCAGCTGCTGCTTGAGATGGCGTAAAAGCAATCTCTACCTTATAAAAAACCGGACCTTGCTTTGTATGTATTTCTAAAGGAATCGGATGCACAGGAATCTCTATGGGCTCCTTTGCTACAACAACACGCATATCTAACATAAAAAGCATCACCAATAAAACAATATACTCCTTTTTAAAAGGCTTTAACATTCTTGTCTCCACCAGAGAAAAATTTTAAATTTTGTTTATAAAATAAAAAGTACCAGAGTTTAAAAGTCAAAAAACAAGAGAATTGCTTCCTTGTTATTTTCTAGTTTCTTTCAACGTAATATGCACAATTTTCTTCATTTGGTTTATGGATTCACGAGAGCTATATTTTCTTTAAAAATCTACTTCTATAGCAATTTATGAAACAATCACCTTTAAAAATATAGAAAACACACTGATTTCACTCGTGAAATTTAATGCGTAGCTAAAGGAATGCCTATATCCGGATAAATCTCTGCTGTCATTAAACCTTTTTCTCCTTTACCAAAACGTACAAGAACAACTTGACCCGAACGAAGCTCTGCTAAACCAAAACGGCGCAATGTTTCCATATGAATAAAAATATCTTCCGTTCCTTGCCCACGGCTAAGAAAACCGTATCCTTTGTCACGATTAAACCATTTAACAATTGCTCGTTCTAGTCCACTTTCTGGAGTAACAACAACATGGGTACGGGCTGGAACTTCTGATGGATGGATTGCTGAAGAACAATCTATGGATTTCACCTGAACGCACTTTAATCCTCGTTCAGTTTTTTCCACAGCACAAATGACTTTAGCTCCCTCCAAAGCTGTTTGAAAACCATCCCTTCGCATTACTGTAACATGCAATAATATATCGGGGAAATGAGGTAAATCAGGTACAATAAATCCATACCCCTTACTACCATCAAACCACTTAATGACACCACTGATTTCGATAATCTCCCCACAAGCACCTATACTATCCTCAGATGGGGAACAATCCTTTAATGCATCCTTACTCGTCATAATAACGTGATCCTGTAGCTTATAAATTGTACGATATTGATTCTCTAGGTTTAAGTAAACATTGCTCTTGTATCAACACGCAAGCCCCAAGATAAGATTTCCCCACATTGTCGTATCTTCTATGTTAATGTCAGAGAATATCAACGTGAATATTTATAAAACTATTTGATTGTACACTTTACATACCTTACAAGAAGTGCCCTACAAAAGAGATCATATAAAAGTTTTTTTACATAATGATATTTTGATTAATGTGTAACTTGCATGATGAAGAAGTTCAATATAAGGTGAAAAAACGACAATTCAATTAAGGAAAATGCGCAATGCAATTGAAGAAAATCCTTACGATAATCGCAGCATTTATGGCATTTACAGCAAATGTTTATGCGAGTGAACCTATTAAGATTGGTGTTTATCTTCCATTAAGTGGTCAAAATGCATTTGGAGGTCAGCTTGAAATTAGAGGTATAGAATTAGCCCATAAAAAAGTTCCAGAAATTTTAGGACGTAAAGTAGAACTTGTTATTATTGATAATAAGTCTGATAAAGTAGAAGCGGCTAATGCTGTTATGCGTTTAACAGCAAGTGAAAAAGTGAGTGGAATCATTGGTAGCTATGGTTCTTCGCTCTCGTTAGCAGGTGGTGAAATATCTGAAAAGGCAAAGACTCCAACCATTGCAACGTCCTCAACAAGTCCCCTTGTTACACAGGGTAAAAAATATTACTTTCGTGCTTGCTTTATTGATTCCTATCAAGGAGTAGGAATCGCAACTTATGTAAGCCAAACTTTACACGCAAAAAAGGCTGCTATCCTTAAAGATATTTCAAGCGATTATGCTATTGGTCTTGCAAGTTATTTTACGCGTGCTTTCAAAAAATTAGGTGGTGAAGTTATCTCAAATTTAAATTATAATTCTGGAGATCAGGACTTTTCAGCTGTTCTCACGCAAATTATCGCCCAGAAACCTGATATCTTATTCATTCCATCTTACTTTTCTGAAGGTGCTATCATCATGAAACAAGCACGAGAATTAGGGGCTAAATTTCAAATTATGGGTGGAGATGCTATGGATAATCCAGAAACCATTACGATTGCAGGAAAAGCTGCAGAAGGTTTCTTACATACGACACTTCCCTATAGTGAGGATATGCCAAATATGTCAGTAGCTGCGCAAGAATTCACAAAAGAATGGAAAAAAGCTTACCCAGACAAAGAGCCAAATATCAATTCTGTTTTGGGATACACGAGTTATATGATGTTCATGAAGGCTATTGAAAATGCTGGTAGCACTGATCGTGAAAAAATTACTATCGCACTTAGCCAATTAAAAGATTTTCCTACCCCCTTTGGGGATATGTCAATGGATGAAAATCATAATCCTAAAATTCCTATTGGTATCATTAAAATACAGGATGGAAAACGTGTTTATTTAGAAGAAGTTAAACCTGCTTTTTAATTAAAAAGTTGTGCTTATTAAAATGCAAGAATTGGTTGAGGATCTTTTTCTCAACCAAAAACTTAGAAATTTCTTATTGTCCTATGTAAATTAACAAATGTGGAAGGATGAGAGATGAGCACTGAAATGTTCATCCAGTACTTTTTTAATGCACTGGCATTGGGATCTCTTTATGGGCTTATTGCTATTGGCTACACCATGGTCTACGGTATACTGAGACTCATTAATTTTGCTCACGGTGATATCTTTATGCTGGGAGCATATTTTGTTTTCTTTTCCACAATTGGCTTTATGCCTGCTTGGGCAGCTTTTCTTCTTTTGTTCCTTGCTGCTCTTGTTTATTATTCGGTCTTTATAGGCTTTAAAAGGCGTCCTCCAATTTATTGGATTGCTGCTTTTTTAATTCTTGCGCTAGGATTTGTTTATTATTTTAAAATTTCCCCGCAAGACTTTACACCGATTTGGGTTTTAGCTCTTTGTTTTTCCATTTTTATTACAAGTGCTGTGGGTGTTGCTGTTGATCAATTTGCTTATAAACCTCTACGCCATGCTCCGCGTATTTCGGCACTTATCGGTGCAATTGGTGTTTCTTTTTTTATTGAAAATCTTGCTACTGTACTCTTTAGTGGTGTTCCGAAAGGTGTACAACAGCCAGACTTTCTTGTAACACCATTTTTATGGCATCTAGGATCAGGAGCAGATGGTATCATCAGAATTGCTCCCATGTCTCTGATCGTTCCCTTTGTGTCATTAATTCTTATTTTATTACTATTATGGATTATCCATAAAACAAAACCGGGTCTTGCTATGCGCGCAATCTCCCATGATATTGAAACAACACGTTTGATGGGTGTGTCTGTCAATAAAGTTATTGCGTTTACATTTGGAATAGGCTCAGCTCTTGCCGCCATAGCAGGCATTATGTGGTCTTTACGTTATCCTCAAATTCAGCCTTATATGGGTGTTCTTCCTGGTCTCAAAGCATTTATTGCTGCTGTTATCGGAGGTATTGGTTCGATACCAGGAGCAATGTTGGGAGGATTGTTATTAGGGTTTATTGAAATTATGATTATCGCATTTTTCCCCGCGCTATCTGGATATCGAGATGCCTTCGCTTTCATTTTATTGATTCTGATTCTATTGATATTGCCCACAGGATTAATGGGTAAAAGAAATCAGGAGAAAATCTAATGGCAAAGTCAGCGACAACTGTTTTATCGTGTATAAGTGTTTTAGTTCTCATAGGTTTTTTATTTTATGCTGATAGCCATTTTAATGACTATACGCTTCGTATCATCAATCTGATTGCTATTAATGCGATATTGGCAATTTCGCTTAATTTGATTTACGGTTTCACAGGTATGTTTTCTCTTGGACATGCTGGATTTATGGCTATTGGTGCTTATGTTTGCGCAATTTTACTTCTTTCCCCTGAACAAAAAGAAATGATGTGGATTCTTGATCCTATTGCTGAACCATTATATCATTTGCAGTTACCTTTTTTTATCGCTGTTGTCGTAAGTGGTTTGTGTGCTGCTGTTGTAGGTTTATTAATTGCTTTACCAATATTGCGTCTTGGTGGCGATTATCTTGGAATTGCAACATTAGGTTTTGCGGAAATTATTCGCATTGTCATTACGAACGCAACATCGCTCACAAATGGCTCTTTGGGAATCAAAGGAATACCTCAAAATGCAACATTATGGTGGAACTATGGTTGGCTAGCATTTACAGTTCTCTTTATTGTCCTCTTACTGCAAAGCAATACTGGTAACGTATTACGTGCTATCCGTGATGATGAAATAGCTGCGAAAACTATGGGAATTAATGCTTTTTTCTACCGTAGTTTTTCCTTTACTGTTGGAGCATTTTTTGCAGGTATAGGTGGCGCATTAATGGCGGCTCTTATTTCAACCATTGATCCAAAAATGTTTAATTTTCTTCTGACTTTTAATATTTTAATGATTGTTGTTGCTGGTGGTCTCGGTTCAATTACAGGGAGCATTATTGGCAGCATTATTATTACAGTCATGCTTGAATGGCTTCGTATCATTGAAAGTCCATTTGACTTAGGTTTTATACATATTCCAGAAACCCCAGGGCTTCGTATGGTTGTTTTTTCTCTTTTATTGCTGGTAATTATCTTGTTTTGGAGAAAAGGGTTAATGGGACAACGAGAATTTTCATGGAATGGAATTTATAGCTTTTTGACACGCAAAAAGCTTTCTAATACTGAGGGAAAGCTATGAACGACAATATCCTTTCACTCAATAATATTGTAATGCGTTTTGGCGGATTAGTTGCTGTAAATAATGTTAATATGGCAATTAAACGAGGAAGTATTACTGGATTAATTGGTCCCAATGGTGCTGGAAAAACAACAGTTTTCAATATGATTTCTGGATTTTATGCTCCTACAAGCGGCATCATTCTTTTTGATGAGAAAAAAATTTCTGGAGCGTCTCCTTATATTATCTGTAGAAGCCATATTGCCAGAACATTTCAAAATATTCGTCTTTTCTCAGGGTTAACGGTTTTGCAGAATGTTATGGTAGGAGCGCATGTTCGACAAAAATATCCTTGGTTTTCTTCAGCTCTCTTTTTTTCAAAAGCAATAAAAGAAAAGAAGGAAGTTTATAAAAATTCCTTGGAGCTCCTTGAACAGCTACAACTTGATCATCTTGCCAATCAATCGGCAACAGCTTTACCTTATGGTGTGCAACGACGTCTAGAAATTGCACGTGCGTTAGCCACAAAGCCCAAATTGCTTCTTCTTGATGAACCTGTTGCTGGCATGAATCCACAAGAAAGTGAAGATCTTAGAAAATTCATAGCAAAAGTGCAAAAAGACTTTGATCTTACAATTCTTCTTATTGAGCACGATATGAAAGTGGTTATGGGGCTTTGCCAACATATTTTGGTTATGGAATATGGCTGTTGCATTGCCAGTGGTACACCAGATGAAATTCGTAATAACCCTAAAGTTATTGAAGCTTATCTTGGCGGAGATGTTTATGGATATTCTTAAAATAAAAAATCTTTACGTTCATTATGGCGCCATTAAAGCTGTCCAAAATCTTTCTATGTCCATAAAGCGGGGCAGTATTGTCACTTTAATTGGAGCCAATGGTGCAGGAAAAAGCAGTATTGTACGTTCTATTACAGGGCTTAATCGCTCTGTTTATGGAGAAATTACCTATAATGGCAAATCTATTATTAAAAAATCACCAGAAGAGATTTTGCGATTAGGGATTGCTTTAAGCCCTGAAGGACGACGTATCATGCCCCATCTCACTGTTTTAGAGAATCTTCATCTAGGCGCTTATATTCGTCACGATAAGCAGGGAATTTCCCGTGATATTGAATGGATATTTAACCTTTTTCCGCGCCTACGTGAAAGAGCAAAACAGTTGGGAGGAACAATGTCAGGTGGTGAACAACAGATGGTTGCTGTGGGCCGTGCACTCATGAGCAATCCTGATATGGTCATATTAGATGAACCCTCGTTGGGGTTAGCACCACTTCTCGTTCGAGAAATTTTTTCGATTATTCGAAAAATTAATGATATGGGGAAAACTGTTCTTCTTATTGAACAAAATGCATTTGCTGCACTTTCCATAGCTGACTATGCTTATATTTTAGAGGTAGGACATATTTTATTTCACGGTGAAGGAAAAACTATGCTCTCTGATTCGCGTGTTAAAGAAGCCTATCTTGGTGGGTAAGACTACGAATTAAGGAAATAGAGCTCATTCCCTCCACCATTTAAAAGAGCATTTCTCATTAAGGATGAGAAATGCTCCTTTGTGAATTTTGACTATTACATCCACCATTTTTCTGCACTGAATATTCCTGCTTCTTGTTCAATAATGTGCGCTATCTGAAAAATGACTTCTTCAGAAAAAGGTTTACCAATCAATTGCAATCCTAGAGGTAAACCATTTGATGACAGACCAGCAGGAACAGAAATTCCTGGTAATCCAGCCATATTAACTGGTACAGTAAAAATATCATTAAGATACATTGCTACAGCATCATTTTTTATTTTTTCATCAGCAATACCAAAAGCAGATGTTGGTGTTGCTGGTGTCAAAATAGCATCAATGCCTGAAACAAAACATTGATCAAAATCACGTTTTACGAGTGTTCTTACTTTTTGAGCTCTTAAATAACAGGCATCATAATAACCTGATGAAAGAACATAAGTCCCAACCAGAATGCGCCGTTTGACTTCATCACCAAAACCAACAGAACGCGTATTTTCATACATCTCAATGATGTCTTTCCCAGGCATGCGCAAACCAAAACGCACACCATCATAACGCGCTAAATTAGAAGAGGCTTCTGCAGGAGCTATAATGTAATAAGAAGGTAGAGCATATTTTGTATGGGGCAAAGAAATATCTTTAATCTCAGCACCTGCTTCTTTTAACCAATTTATTCCTTTTTGCCAAAGCTCAATAATTTCTGGAGACATTCCATCCACATGATATTCTTTTGGAATACCGATTTTCATTCCTTTGATTGATTGACCAAGATAACTTTCATAATCAGGAACTGGTAAATTGACGGAAGTAGAATCTTTTTCATCAAAAGAGGCCATTGATCTGAGTAAGATAGCACAATCACGAACATCTCTAGCAACAGGTCCAGCTTGATCAAGAGATGAAGCAAACGCGACAACGCCCCATCGCGAACAACGTCCATAAGTTGGCTTTATTCCCACAGTTCCAGTAAAAGCTGCTGGTTGACGTATTGAGCCACCTGTATCGGTTGCAGTTGCACCAGCACAAATTTGTGCAGCAACAGCGGCTGCGGATCCTCCCGAAGAACCACCGGGTACGAGTTTTTCATTTGAGCCTTTTTTTCTCCATGGACTAATAACGGGACCATAATATGATGTTTCGTTGGATGAGCCCATAGCAAACTCATCCATATTAAGTTTTCCTAACATCACAGCACCATCTTGCCATAAATTAGCCGTGACAGTTGATTCATAGTGCGGTTTAAAACCATCAAGGATATTTGAACAGGCTTGAGTATGAACACCATAGGTTGCAAAAAGATCTTTAATCCCCAAGGGAATTCCTTCCAAAAGCCCTCCCTGCCCTTTCGCTAAGCGACTGTCTGATTCAGCAGCCATTTTCATTGCCTGTTCTGCTGTTATTGTTACATAAGCATTCAAAGTTGGATTCGCCAACTCTATTGCTTGTAAATAAGCTTCCGTTAATTCTGTTGCTTTGAGATTTTTCTTTGTTAGAGCATCACGAGCTTGCGCAATTGTGAGAGTTGTTAAATCAGTCATATTGGTTCTCAAATTTCAAAAATATAAAAAGTTACTCAACAATTTTTGAGACAAGAAAAAAATTTTCTTCTGTAACAGGGGCATTGGCTACAATATCTGCTGCTTTATCGCCATCTGTAACACTATCTTCACGCATTCGTAGAGTCATCGGCATCACAGATGTTAATGGCTCAACCCCACTGACATCAACTTCATTCAATTGCTCTACAAAACCTAAAATAGCATTGAATTTTTTTGTCACAGGTTCTATCTCATCATCGTGGAGGGCAATCCTTGCTAAATGTGCTATCCGCTTGACTGTCTCTTGATCAACAGACATACTCTTTACGCCTTTCTGCTTTTTTGTTTATTTATTTGATCTTTATTCTGGCTATACAAGGGTGCACTTGTAAGTGCAAGAATATTAGATAACATGAATAAAGAATATAACTATAGATCTGAAACATTAAAAAACGTATTATACCTTTATGACTGTTATTAATATAGATGAAGTTATAAAACATCTTTTGCCTAGACAAACAATAGCAGGCTTAGATTTAGGGACAAAAACTATCGGAATTGCGATTTCTGATATGGGGCTGACTGTCTCAAATCCGCGTCCTGTACTACAGCGAAAAAAATTTACAGAAGATGCTTACACACTTATTAAAATTTTTGACCGTGAAAATGTAGGCGTTATTATCATTGGCTTACCTCTTAACATGAATGGAAGCAGTGGCTCTCGTGTTCAAGCAACCAGAGCTTTTGTGAGCAATATGAAAGCTTATACAAAAATTCCATTTGTTTTTTGGGACGAACGTTTATCAACAATTGCTGCGGAACGGTCTCTTTTAGAAATGAATGTATCGCGCGCTAAAAGAGCAAGCCGTATTGATTCGGCAGCCGCCGCTTTTATATTGCAAGGTGCTCTCAATAGAATTCAAAACTTTCATCATATGGAAGGATAGAGGACATTGAGCAAATGCCCTGCATTATATCGTGCAATGAGCATCCCGTAAGAAGATCTCCATTGTCCCCCAAGGCGGCTTTCCATATAGGCATTCGCAACATGTTCTATGTCTGTAGAACGTAATGCTGCTGCTGCTGCTGCATAAGCTACTTGTTCAACAAAAAATCTTCCTGCACCTTCATTTGCTGATGCCATATCACCTGCTGACTTAATAATTTCAATTGCTCGGGGTCCCGCTGGTCCAATATCAAGAGCAATTTTTTCCAACAATTTCTGAAACAATCCCGGTGCTTTTTCAGCAATAAGAATTGCATCCTTTACCAATTGATTAGCAGAACTATTTCTCACAATTCGCGCAGGCCCATTATGCAACATTTGTGATAATGGATTATTCTCTATAAAACTTTCAATACCAAGTTGTGCAATAATTTCACCAATAATAGGCACAACCAATTGACTTACATGATAAGCAATAATAGGTGTCATAATGCGGGCAAAAGCTGCTTCAGAACGGTCATTTGCTGCATTGTCAAATGCTCTCGCTAAACGCAAAACCAATGCTTGTGAGGCAGCTATATCTAATGCAATATCTGCAAAAATACGTTCTGTCAGTGGAGGTAACGGCTGATTGGGTATTTTTTTCCGGAAAAAATCCATACCAAATTGAAGAGCCGCTCGTAAAACACCTGCCGATATGACAGATTGATCGAAACGCATCATCGTCTCGATATCTTTAATAACTTTAAGCCCTTCTCCAGCATTTCCCAAAAGCCAGCCATAACTGCCTTGGAAGTCGACAACCCCCTCTGGTGTTAAAAGTTCTCCAGATCGCTGAATTAAATGACGAATCGATATAGATCCATTTAATGCGCCATTTTCTTGTATGCGTGGAATAAAAAAACAACTTAAATGACCATCTAAATCTGCACTAACAAGATATCCGTCAGCGGTAGGATTAATAACGTTGGTTTTTACAACATTTAAACGATATAGATCACGTTCCATACTTTCATCGAAAGAAATTTTCTTAACACTTGGAAAATTGAAAGCGTATTTTTCAATATCGTCAAATGCACAAGTTAGAGAAGCAGCCTTTTTATGATGAATAGGCTTTGATGAGGAATCATATTGGCGTGATAAAAGTACATTTTGCCATTTTTTGAAGAGCTCAATATCACTAATTAAAACAGCAATAGCTGCACTCGTTATGATAACTTCATTCAAATGTCCTGTTTCTAAACCAGCAGATAAAGCTAAACGAATCGCACGCGCTTGATAGCGTACTCCATTTTCTGAGCTCGTATTTTCCCAAAGCGAGGTAACCAAACCTGCTTGTCTAGAATATTGTTGAAGAGCTTGATAGGAAGAATGGATCTCTAATCTTTCTGTTGGTTGCCCCCATTCATCATTATAGCATAGTAAAGGCTTATAATGATTCGCTAAGCAAGAAAGTTTCCATGCTTCTCGACTCGCGGCAAAATCCCCTATTTCTTCAAAACTTGCTAACAAAAACTTAGGCAAAGTAGAAGCAATACGAAACATAAGCGTATCGCTAAGAAATGTATTTTTTCGACGAGTATTTTGCGCAGATACAGCACTCATAGGTATATTCCTACATTCAAATCATTCATATCATAGACTATTTGTCTTTTTAGAGTTAAGAAACATTTATCATATTCAAACAAATGCTTGTTTAACCTGTTTAGAGAGAGATAAAGAAGAATGCTATGATGCAAGATAATTTTTTCCCACTTTTCCCTCATCAACATCTTTTAGCTATTAAAGATCTGAGTGTACAAGATCTTAATACATTGCTTGATCGTGCAGAAGCAAATATTATCCTTTCTAACAAAATTGATAAAATAAAATCTACTTTGCATGGACGGACTCAAATTAATCTCTTTTTTGAAGCCTCTACGCGAACACAATCTTCTTTTGAATTAGCGGGTAAAAGGCTAGGTGCACACGTGATGAGTCTTGCGATCGGCAACTCATCTGTAAAAAAGGGAGAAACATTACTTGATACTGCAACAACTCTCAATGCGATGAAGCCAGATATACTGGTTTTTCGCCATAACAGTGCAGGAGCGGCAGCTTTATTAGCGCAAAAAGTTGATTGTTGTGTTATTAATGCAGGTGATGGTGCTCATGAACATCCAACCCAAGCTTTATTAGATGCTCTAACCATTAAAAGGGCAAAAGGTCGTATTGAAGGATTAACTGTTGCGATTTGCGGAGATATCTTACACTCACGTGTTGCCCGTTCCAATATCCTGTGTCTCAATGCTTTGGGTGCTCGTGTTCGTGCTGTTGCTCCCTCAACACTCTTACCCGCAGAAATCGCTCATATGAGTGTTGAGGTTTTTAACACGATGAAAGAAGGTCTTAAAAATGCTGACGTTATCATGATGTTGCGCTTACAGCATGAACGGATGACAGGCTCTTTTATTCCTTCTACGCGTGAATATTTCCATTATTTTGGCTTACATAAAGAAAATTTAGCCTATGCCAAAAATGATTCTATTATTCTGCACCCTGGCCCAATAAACCGTGGTGTAGAGATTGCATCCGATATAGCAGATGGACCACAAAGTATGATTCATACGCAAGTAGAAATGGGAATTGCAGTGCGTATGGCTGTCATGGAGGCTCTATTAGATTCACGCGCAAAGATCAGTGGAGAAAAAAAATGATAAAACCAGTTGTTTTTCAAAATGCTCGTATTATTGATCCTTCGCGCGCAATCGATGAAATTGGTACAGTTATTGTTGAAAATGGACGAATTATAGCCGCTGGAAAAGAAGCTCTGAATCAGGGGTTTCCTGAAGAAGCAGAAGTTATTAACGCACAAAACAAAGCAATTCTCCCTGGACTTGTTGATGCGCGCGTTTTTGTTGGAGAATTAGGGAATGAACATTGTGAAACAATTACATCAGCAAGTTACGCGGCCGCAGCAGGTGGTATTACTTCCTTTCTTATGATGCCAAACACGCATCCAGTTATTGATAATGTAGCACTCGTTAAATTTATTACGCATACAGCACAGGAAATCTCATTGGTCAATATTTATCCCGTTGCTTCAATCACACAAGGTTTCAACGGACAAGAAATAACCGAATTTGGTTTGCTCAAAGATGCTGGAGCCGTTGCTTTTAGTGAAGGAAAAAAAACACTTCAAAATTCATCTGTTATGCGGCGTGCAATGACTTATGCACGCGATTTTGATGTTCCATTGATGCATGAAACGCAAGATAAAGATCTTACAGGGCAAGGTGTGATGAATGAAGGACTGCTTGCCAGTTGGCTTGGTCTTTCTGGCATCCCTCGCGAAGCAGAAGTTATCCCACTTGAAAGAGATCTACGTTTAGCAGCATTAACGCAAACACGCTATCATGCCGCTCAAATATCGACAGCACTCTCTGCTGATGCACTTCGTTTAGGTAAAAAACGCAGTGAGAAAATTTCAGCGGGTGTATCTATTAATCATTTATCTTTCAATGAAAATGACATTGGACAATATCGCACTTCTTTTCGCTTAATGCCCCCATTGCGTACAGAAGAAGACCGTGTAGCAATGATTGAAGCAATAAAGGATGGGATTATAGATGTTATTGTCTCTTCTCATGATCCTCAGAGTATCGACACAAAACATTTACCATTTAATGACGCGGCAATTGGCGCTATTGGTATGGAGACCTTATTGAGCGCAGCCTTACGTCTTTATCATAATGAGAGCCTATCTCTTCTACGGATAACGGAACTTTTGTCAACGGCGCCTGCAAAGCTCTTTGGACTCAATGCAGGAACACTCAAAAAAGGGGCTCATGCAGACCTTATTGTGGTTGATCTTGAAGAACCATGGGTTGTTTCGAAAGAGAAGCTCTATTCACGTTCAAAAAATACCCCTTTTGAGAATGCACGTTTTCAAGGACGCGTGCTCCAGACCTTTGTGAAAGGGAAAAACGTTTTTAAACTTGATCAACAAATTTAATGAGATTCTTAATGAATGAAGCAGAAATATTTTTTCAATCCACTCCATGGTTTATTTTCCTCATATCTTATCTCATTGGCTCGATTCCATTTGGGCTTCTTTTTACGAAATTGTTCAAAATTGGTGATATAAGAACAATCGGTTCCGGCAATATTGGAGCAACAAATGTTTTACGAACAGGAAATAAAAAGCTTGCTGCTCTAACACTTCTTTGTGATATGTTGAAAGGAACTATCGTTGTTTTCGTTATAAAGTTTTTTAGTGATCCGCTAGACAATAGTATCCTTGTTTCTCTAGCAGGCTTTTTTGTTTTCTTAGGACATCTTTTCCCCGTATGGCTTAAATTTAAAGGTGGCAAAGGTGTTGCTACCTATCTAGGAGTCTGCTTAGGAATCTATTGGCCTGCAGCAATTATTTTTATTATTGTATGGAGTGCGATTTTTCTCCTCATGCGTTATTCTTCATTATCTGCGCTTATTGCTGTTACGATCACACCGATATTTGTTTTTTATTTTTCCGCTTCTTATTTCTATTGTATGCTGATTGTGATGAGCGTATTTGTGTTTATAAAACATTCTGCAAATATCGGTAGATTATTAATTGGGGAAGAAAGTAAGATTGGTACGCAACACGGAGATAAATAAAGGAATCCTGCTTACTGATCGTCAACGTCTAAGCTGGTTACGGTTATTGCGCAGTGAAAATATTGGAGCTGTTAGTTTTCGCAATCTCATTGATCATTATAAAACAGCAGAAAATGCTCTGGCAGCGCTGCCAGAGCTTAATAGAAAAGGGGGTGGTTCTGTATCTATTAAAATAGCAAGCTTAGAAGATGCAGAAAAAGAAATGCAAGAGGCTGAAAGATTAGGTGTCCGGTTTATTGGTATGGGAGAACCAGATTATCCAGCTTTTCTTAAGGTTACAGAAGCCCCCCCGCCGCTTATTGCTATCAAAGGTAATGTTTCAATTTTTCAAAAAACTTCTATTGGAATTATAGGTTCTCGAAATGCTTCAGCTGCGGGAAAAAAGCTTACAGCTCAATTTGCGCGTTTTCTCGGAGAAGCAGACTTTGTAACAATTTCTGGGCTCGCTCGTGGAATTGATAGCGTTGCGCATCAAGCAAGTTTAAAAACAGGAACTGTTGCAGTCATGGCGGGAGGAATTGATCATATCTATCCTCCTGAAAATAAAAAGTTGCATGAAGATATTATTGCCAACGGTGGAGCCATCATCAGCGAAATGCCCATTTCTTGGAAGCCGCGTGCTATCGATTTTCCAAGAAGAAACCGTATTATTGCAGCTCTATCACTTGGTCTCTTGGTTGTAGAGGCAGCCCTGCGCTCAGGGTCCTTAATTACCGCACGTCAAGCAGCTGAAATGGGACGGCTAATTTTTGCCATTCCCGGTTCTCCACTTGATCCAAGATCTGTTGGTACAAACAATCTTATCAAAGACGGTGCTCTACTCACCACACATCCTTCTGACATTATAGAAACACTTACGCCATTAATTTCACCGCTTCCAAATTCGCAACTCAATTTTTTTGAGGAACCATCCTCCTTACAACTTGAAAAGGAGAATTTTAATTTAGCAGATGAAAAAAACAGCGATCTCTCTTTAGCAGATGATGATGCAGCACGTGCAGCAGTTCTCTCCGCTCTTTCAACAACGCCAATCGACTTAGACACACTCAGTATCCACTCAGGTATTTCACTCCCAACTCTCTACCTCTTGTTGGTAGAACTCGAGCTTGCTGGAAAGCTTATTCGACACTCTGGTGGTTGTGTGTCATTGTCGAATCTTGATCTTCCCCAAGAGCCTCAGCACTATTAATAATGCTTTGCCCTTCTTTGGCAACCATATCCAAAAGCAATGCTAAAAGCGGACTGTGCGCCTGACGCGCCATCTGATTCATTTGCTTTGACATGTCTGTAATATATTGGATAACTTTTAAATGATTTATAAACATAATCCTCTATCCTTGAGCATTTCCCCTCCTACCTCTCAATAGACGTTATCTTAGTATTTCGCCGTATGTTTTTGTAATAACAGTGGAAAATAAATCGTGTAATTCTATATAGGGTGTACTCTAATAATGACAATCATAAGTTGTACAATATTCATGTTTTTTATATGGCTAATATTTTTTTATGTGCTCTTAAGCAATTGGCATTAGCTATTCGCGTAAAAGGCGTTTATAAAAAAATTTTTATTTCAATATTTGGGTAAAATTATGAATATCGTTATCGTTGAATCTCCAGCAAAAGCAAAAACAATTAATAAATATCTTGGATCTCAATACAAAGTTGTCGCATCATTTGGACATGTTCGTGATTTGCCTGCAAAAGATGGTTCTGTTTTACCGGATCAAGATTTTTCTATGAAATGGGATATAGATTCTGCTGCCGCTAAACGTTTAAATGAAATAGCAAAAGCCGTTAAAGAAGCTGATAGCCTTATATTAGCAACAGACCCTGATCGTGAAGGGGAAGCTATTTCATGGCATATTCTGGATGTTCTTCGTCAAAAAAAAGTTTTAAAAGATAAACCTATTAAAAGAGTTGTCTTCAATGCCATCACCAAAAAGTCTGTGCTTGATGCTATGAATAATCCACGTGATATTGATACATCCCTTGTCGATGCTTATCTTGCACGTCGTGCTCTCGATTATCTCGTTGGTTTTACACTTTCACCTGTTTTATGGCGTAAACTCCCTGGTGCGCGTTCAGCAGGACGCGTTCAATCGGTTGCTTTGCGTATTATTTGTGATCGTGAATCAGAAATAGAACATTTTATCAAAGAAGATTATTGGTCCATTACAACACAGTTAAAAACCATCCGAAATGATAGTTTCCAAGCAAGATTGACAATGTTTAATCAAAGAAAAATAGGCAAGCTTGATATTCAATCTCAAGAACAAGCAGACCAAATTCGCTTTATGCTGGAGAAAGCTCAATATCATACACTCAGTGTTGAAGCAAAACCTACAAAGAGAAATCCTTTTCCTCCATTTACAACCTCTACACTACAACAAGCAGCTTCTTCAAAATTAGGTTTTTCAGCTTCTCGCACTATGCAAATTGCCCAAAAGCTTTATGAAGGCATTGAAATTAATGGTGAAACGGCAGGGCTTATTACTTATATGCGTACCGATGGTGTGCAGATAGCACCTGAGGCTATTGATTCAGCAAGAAAAGTTATTCATGAAACTTTCGGAAAAGACTATATTCCTGAAAAGCCACGTTTTTATTCAACAAAGGCAAAAAATGCACAGGAAGCACATGAAGCGATCCGCCCAACAGATTTTCAACGCAATCCTAGTCAAGTCCGTAATTTTCTCGATAGCGATCAAGCAAAGCTCTATGATCTGATATGGAAGCGTGCCATTGCCAGCCAAATGCGCTCTGCTGACATTGAACGTACAACCGTTGAAATTGAAGCACAGCAAGGAGAAGAGCGTGCAAATCTACGGGCAACAGGATCTGTTGTTCGTTTTGATGGCTTTATTTCCGTCTACACGGATCAACGAGACGAAGAAAATAATGAAGAAAATGAAACAACACGTTTACCACAAATAAACACTGGTGAAGCACTTACAAAAGAAAAAGTTGAATCTGTACAACATACCACAGAGCCCCCTTCTCGTTATTCTGAAGCTTCATTAATTAAAAAGCTTGAGGAGTTAGGAATTGGTCGTCCTTCAACTTATGCATCCACATTAGCGACATTGTGTGACCGTGGATATATTGTCATTGATAAACGAAAGCTTATTCCCGATGCCAAGGGACGTATTGTTACAGCCTTTCTTGAAAATTTTTTTAATCGCTATGTAGAATATGGTTTCACAGCAGATCTTGAAGAAAAGCTGGATCTTATCTCTGATGGCAAACTTTCTTGGAAAGACGTATTGCGAGATTTTTGGGATGGATTTAATGCATCTATTAGCAATATCCAAGAACTCCGTATAACCAATGTTCTTGATGCTTTAAATGTAACATTAGCACCTCTCGCTTTTCCTGAACGCGAAGATGGAAGTGATGTGCGTTCCTGTCCTCTTTGTAAAAATGGTCAATTATCATTAAAACTTGGGCGTTATGGTGCTTTTGTTGGCTGTTCCAATTATCCCGAATGTAAATACACACACCAACTTGGTACAGATACTGGAGAAGAGAATGAAGCTGTACGCAATGATGAACCTGTTATACTTGGTATTGACCCTGAAACAGGAAAAGAGATCTCTCTTCGTAATGGCCGGTTTGGTCCCTATATTCAACTTGGTGAAAGCAAAGAAGTTAAGCGTGCAGGATTACCAAAAGAATGGCAGGCAGAAAATGTAACCCTTGATAAAGCCTTGGCTTTACTATCCCTTCCCCGTGAAATTGGCATTCATCCTGAAACCGGAAAAACAATCACGGCTACGATTGGACGATATGGTCCCTATCTTAGCCATAATGGAAAATCTGCGCGCCTTCTTCATGCAGATGAAGTTTTTGATATTGGTATCAATCGCGCTGTTACAGTATTAGCAGAACAACAAGAAAACAAAACCAGGCAAAGCAGAACAACACCTGAAGCATTGGCAACATTAGGAGAGCATCCCGAAGGAGGAACCATTACCGTGCGCAACGGGCGTTATGGTCCTTATGTCAATTGGGGTAAAATTAATGCAACATTGCCAAAAGATAAAGATCCCATTAGTGTAACACTTCCAGAGGCACTAGAACTTATATCGGCTAAAGCATCGAGTAAAAAAACAACTTCAAAAAGAGCTTCTTCTAAAACAAAAGCAAAAATAAAAGAGACATAAATTTTGGCTAAAGGTGAAAAAAACATAAAATATCTCTCTTCATTCAAGGGGAAAACTTTTCCCAATAAGGAAGCAATCCTTTCCTTTATAATTGAGAATCCTAACCACTCAAGTAAACGAGAAATCGCTAAAGCTTTTAACTTAAAAGGCGATTCTCGTATCTGGCTTAGAGATATGTTACGTGAGTTAAAGGATCAAAATCTCATATCTAAACACCACAAAAGAGCAATAAACAAAGGAAAATTACCCCCTGTTTCTTTAGTAAAAATTAGCGGACGTGATAAAGATGGAAGTTTTATTGCACAACCTCTTGAATGGGAAGATTCTCCAAAGCCCAATATTGAAATACACTCTTTTCATCACATAAAAGGAAGTAATATTGGTGTTGGAGATCATATTCTTGTAAAAGTTTTTCGAAATAAAAATTCTGAAAGCTCAAGCCATCCTTATACGGGACGAATTATTCGTAAAATTGATGTATCTCCCAAAAGCGCATTTGCTATTGTGCGAAAATTGGAAAATAATCAATGGCGCCTTGATCCTATAGACCGCAAAACCAATGAACTCATTGTTGAAATGTCTCCAGAAATGAAGATTCAAATTGGTGATCTCGTTGAAGTCGAAATAAAAAAAAATACTGGTTACGGATTAAAGAGCGCAAAAATAAAGAATGTTTTAGGGCACATTAAGAGTGAGAAAACACTCTCAATGATAGCGCTTCTTTCGAAAGGAATTCCTTATATTTTTCCTGAAAGTGTTCTTGAGCAAGCCAAACATATCAAAGCTGCCAATATGGATAATCGTGAAGATTGGCGACAATTACCCTTTATTACAATTGATCCACCAGATGCAAAAGACCATGATGATGCAGTTTATGCAACCAAGGATACGGATCCAGCAAATAATGATGGTTGGATTATTATTGTAGCCATTGCAGATGTTTCTTATTATATCAAAACAGGAAGCGCTTTAGATAAAGAAGCATTGAAACGTGGAAATTCTGTTTATTTTCCTGATACCGTTGTGCCAATGTTACCTGAACGCCTTTCTCATGATTTATGTTCTCTGCGTGAAGGAAAAGAAAGACCAGCTTTAGCCGTTCGTATGATTTTTGATGCAAACGGTAATAAACGAAAACATAGTTTTCATCGTACTATGATTCGTGTAAGAGCCAAACTTTCTTATCAAGAAGTACAATTGGCAATTGAAGGTAATATAAATGAAAAAATAACCCCTCTTTTTGAGAGCATTTTGCACCCCTTATGGGAAGCCTATGCATGCCTTAAAGCTGCGCGAAATCGTCGCCAACCACTAGAATTAGAAATTGCAGAAAAAAAGATTATTCTTGATCAAAATGGATGCATAAAAGATGTTGTGAGTGAAACACAATTAGAAGCGCATCGTTTAATTGAAGAGTTTATGATACAAGCTAATATTGCAGCTTCTGAAACATTAAAACAACATCACCAGCCGCTCATTTATCGTATTCATGAAAAACCTTCTCTTGCTAAGCAAGAAATACTTCGGAGCTTTCTTCAAAGTTTGGGGATACCACTCTCCCGCGGAAGCGAACTTACCTCAGCGCGCCTTAATAGAATTTTAGAAAAGGTCGCTCATACTCAACAACAAGAACTAGTCAATCAAGTTATTTTGCGTTCACAATCACAAGCAGAGTACAACCCTAAAAATAGTGGCCATTTTGGTTTAAATTTGCAGAACTATACACATTTTACATCACCAATCCGTCGTTATGCTGATCTCATTATTCATCGAGCACTCATTAAAGCTCTCAAATTAGGAAATGATCAATTAACAGATACACAAGAACAAAATCTTGCAGAAATTGCTACGCAAGTTTCTTTATACGAACGCCGTGCAATGATGGCTGAAAGAGAAACGATTGATCGGCTTGTTGCTCACTATTTAACGAATAAAATCGGTCGTATTTTTACAGGCCGCATTTCCGGAGTTACAAAAGCAGGTCTTTTTATCTCACTTGATAAACTCAATACAGATGGTTTTATCCATATTTCTACACTTAAAAATGATTATTATCATTTTGATGAAGCACAACATGTTCTTGTAGGACAGCGTAGCCATAAAGGCTATCAGCTCAGTGATGTTGTAGAAGTAAAACTTATAACGGTACAACCTTTTGCTGGCGCTTTATGCTTTGAACTGTTAACAAAACCTCGTCCAATAAAATTTTCACCGACATCCTACCATAAAAACAAATTAAAAAAACAAAAGTATACTTTTTATGGGAAAAGAAAAAATTAATCTTCTTGCCCTCCATTGAATATATATGAATAATAAATTCAATTTAAGAAATGACTTATATTATATAATATTTATATATACAATCTTATTTCTTTAGTATACAAGAGGATAAATTTTATTGTTAAGTCTATAATAACCATATAAAAATCTTGCAGTTTTTTATACTTAGAAAATGAGAGAAACTGCAAAGGATAGTTTTGGCTCCCTTTCATTTCAGCTCATCTTTTCATTGTTTAAATAAACAAGAGTACCTTAAGCCATTCTCATGAAAAAAAAACCTTTTGACTCTCAAAATAATTCTTTGCGTGCAATTATTGCCGCTATTGCAACCATTGGCACTGTTGGAACAGCATTGGCAATGGGAACACAACTTGTCTCTCTTCTTATGGCAGAGAAAGGACTTTCCAACAGTACAATCGGCTATAGTGGAACAGTTGGTGGAATCGCCACAATTATTGCAGCTATTTTTACGTCTCGAATTGCCTTATACTTAGGAATCGCTCAAACAATATTGCTTATGATGGCGATAGGATCTTTAAGTTTTTTAGGATTCTATTTTTTTGATCCCATATGGGTTTGGTTTATTTTAAAGTTTATATTACATTTCAGCATGACAGTTATGTTTATCCTGTCAGAGTTTTGGATCAACAGTTATGCTCCCCCAAAAAAACGCGGTTTGATCCTTTCTATTTATGCTATTGTCTTAGGATTAGGGTTTATAATAGGTCTAACGCTGCTAGCAAAAGTGGGAACACAAGGATTTATTCCTTTTGCTGTTGGATATAGCCTTATTATACTTGCTACTATACCAATTCTTACCGCTTGGAAATTAAGTCCAGAATTTCAAAAAAATCAATATATGCCATTTTTTCGTTATCTTTTTCACGTTCCAAGTGCAATGATGGCGGTCCTTGTTTACGGGGCCATTCAAATGGGCGTATTAACTCTTATAATACCCTTTAGTTTATCCATTGGTTATAATGAGAATGAAGCAGCACATTTTATGGCAACCCTTGCACTTGGGAATATTTTCCTCTTAATTCCTATCAGCATTATAAGCGACTACGCCAAAGATCGACGCTACCCGCTGATGAGTTGCGCTATTTTAGGTTTTATAGGAACTTTTATAGTACCATGGATTCTTCAATATCCATGGATTCTGATGCTTGATTTGTTTTTTCTGGGTGGTGTATCAGCGAGCCTTTATACAATTAGTCTTGCACATTTAGGAGCCCGTCTCAAGGGGCAAGAACTTGCTGCTGCTAATTCTGCTTTTATTTTTTGTTATGGAATTGGTATGCTCATCGGACCGACCTTTATCGGAAAATCCATGGATATCTTTAAACCCTTTGGTTTTTCAATAGCCATGGCTGTTTTTTTCGGTTTATATGTCATTTTGGTGTTTGTCCAACTTATGAGAAAATTAATCAGCTCTTGACTTTTTTGAGAACATCCGTAGTGTTGCCGGAAAATCTGATGATGTCGGAAATAAGTTTTGACAGCAATAATATTTTTTCAGTATAAATAGGGTATTTACATTATGGCTAAAGCAGCAACCATTAAGATCAAGCTTTTATCAACTGCAGATACTGGTTTTTTCTATGTAACAAAGAAAAACAGCCGTACAATGACAGATAAAATGAGCAAGCGTAAATATGATCCAGTTGTAAAAAAGCACGTTGAATTTAAGGAAACAAAAATTAAATAAATAAAATTATTATTAAATTGATAGATTTTATACTCCAAAAGAAATGTGGGAGTATTGCTCTTCAAAGTTATTTTTTGAGGGATGTTTTTTTATTTCCTTAAGTTTAAAAAGTTTACTTTAAACTTTGTATGTTTTGTACGGATTTGGATAAGTTGATTTATTATTTAAGTTGCTTACATATATTCTGTATGAGTATTTGATTATTGTGATATCTAATGAAAATTTTGTCATTAAAACGAAACACTGTTTCGTCATATGAATAAAGTTTCTCGGGTCAATTATAAACAATACTAAAATAGAGTTATAATAATGTTAGCAGTTTCTTTATTTCATGAAAAAATCTTTTTCTCATTTTAATCTAAGAAGCTTTAATCTAAAAGTAATCGGTTTCAGTATTTTTGTCGCTGCTAGCATTCTTATCATTATGTCAACTTATTTTAAGAAAACTCAGCGGTTGCCTCAAAAAGAAAAATTTTCTTCTCAAAACTCTGTTGAAGGAAATGCATTAATCATTGATGGCGATACCATTATGATTTCTTCAATTAAGATTCGACTAGCTGGAATTGATGCTCCTGAACTCCACCAATTTTGTGGAAAAAAGGAAGCGCGCTACCCTTGTGGGCTTGAGGCAAAAAAATATTTAGAACAACTATTAAAAAATCAAACTGTTACATGTCACTGGAAAAAAACAGATAAATATCGCCGTATTCTTGCAACATGTAAAACAAAACAAGTTAGCAATATCAACGCAACACTTGTACATAATGGTTGGGCTGTAAATTATTATGAATACCCCAAAGAAGAGCAAGAAGCTAGAAAGAAAAAGAAAGGAATATGGGCATCAAGTTTTCAACGACCAAAAGAATGGCGCAAAGCAAATCCTCGCACAGAATAAAAAAATATTTTTTAATTTTATTTACTAATGAAACAATGTAGCCCAATTATCAAACTTGAAAAAGAGATCTATTCCTGTCGTGTTTGCGTCCAACAACCCCATTATTTTCCTCCTCTTCCTCATGAACCAAACCCTGTCGTTTATTTATCCGATACTGCTTCGATTGCAATTGCAGGCCAAGCACCAGGGTTGCGTGTCCATGAAACGTCTATCCCTTTTAATGATCGCTCTGGTGAAAAATTGCGTAATTGGCTGGGTGTCACGAAAGAAGAATTTTATAATAAATCTCTCTTTGCTATTGTTCCTATGGGATTTTGTTTTCCAGGTTATGACAAAAATAAAGCTGATTTACCACCAAGACGTGAATGTCGAGAAATATGGCATGAAAAGATATTTCAGGCAATGCCTCAAATAAAGCTTGTTCTTGCTATTGGCAGTTATGCGCAAAAGTGGCACATTACAGAATTAAAACATAAAACCGTTTCTGCAACTGTTGGTGATTGGAGAAATATTCTTTCCATTCCTCAACCTCGAGGCTATAATGTTATGCCTTTGCCTCATCCGTCATGGCGAAATACTTCTTGGTTACAGAAAAACCCATGGTTTAACGATGAGCTTATTGTATATCTGCGTTGTTTAGTGCGTAAATTTTTATAAATTAAAATATTGAGAAAAAATATGGATCGTCTTGACCGAAAAATTTTACATCTTTTGCAAGAAAATGCGACACTTTCTGTTGCTGATATTGCTAAAAAAGTGGGACTTTCGACCACTCCTTGCTGGCGTAGAATTCAAAAACTTGAAGAAGATGGCGTCATTCAGCGTCGTGTTGCTGTTCTTTCTCCAGAAAAAGTAAACGCACACGTCACTGTTTTTGTGTCTATTCGCACAAATACACATAGTCATGAATGGTTTAAGCGTTTTTCAAAAATTGTGCAAGAATTCCGTGAAGTCATTGAATTTTATCGAATGAGTGGAGATATTGACTATTTATTGCGTGTTGTTGTGCCCAACATTGAAGCTTATGATCTTTTTTATAAAAAATTAATTTCTAAAATTGATATCCGTGATGTCTCATCTTCTTTCGCAATGGAACAGATTAAATATACAACGGAACTTCCACTTAATTATATTAAATTACACGACAAGACGCATGAACAAAACTCTTAAGATTTTTATATCCGTCTCATGATCTTTTAGGCATTCAAACTTTCTTGTTCCAAAACTGCCATTTGTGCATGTGTTAAAACAGCGGCTTTAACGATACCAGCTGCCATAGCTGCTCCTGTCCCTTCACCAAGACGCATCCCCAAATCTAGAAGTGGTTCTTTGCCAATTTTTTTTAAAAGTTTACGATGAGCTGTCTCAGAAGAAACATGTCCAACAAGGGTATGATCAAGAGCTTTTGGATGCATTTTATAAAGAACCGCTGCAGCTACTGTTGCCACAAAACCATCTAAAATAACGGGTATTTTTTCTATTCTTGCTGCTAAAATAGCACCAACCATAGCAGCAATCTCACGTCCTCCTAAGCGACGCATTATCTCAAAAGGATCATTGAAATAATCCTTGTGCAAAGAAATAGCTGTCTTAACCGCTGCAATTTTACGCTGATAAAAATCACCTTCTGATTCCATAGCATTTCCTGTCCATTCTTCCACTTCCCCTCCAAACAATGCTAAGCATAAAGCTGAAGCTATTGCTGTGTTTCCAATTCCCATTTCTCCAATACATAAAAGATCTGTTCCACCCGCAATGGATTCCATTCCAAATGCCATTGTAGCAGCCGCACTCCGCTCATCCATTGCGGCATCCTTCGTAATATTCATTGTTGGATATTCTAATGCTAAATCAAATATTTTTAATCCAAGATCATAAGCAATACAAATTTGATTGATAGCAGCTCCACCAGAGGCAAAATTTTCTACCATTTTTTGTGTCATAGATTGTGGAAATGGTGTAATATTCTCCTCTACAATACCATGATTTCCAGAAAAAATAGCGACCAAAGGTCTCGTTACGATAGGTTTTTCTGTACCCCTCCACCCCGCATACCAAACAGCAATATCTCCTAGTTTTCCTAATGTTCCTTGCTCTTTTGTTAAGTCTTTTTGCCGTTTTTTTGCCAAAATTATAGAAAACTCATCAGCAACAGGTAAATTTGTAAGCAAAGCACGAAAATCATCAAATGGACTAGCGGTCATAAGGATACCTTTTAAAATCTACAATGTTTATGAAAATCCCGTCATATATACAGGATATGAATAATTTATTGTTTTTTTAACAGTGCTTTAAAAATGTTAAATACTATGAAAGCAATAATTTCTACATTCTATTTTCAACCCTAATAACAAACGTGCAAGATTCAAAATGTTATTAATATCTTATGATTACCTTTACAGTGATACCCTTAACCTATTTTTTATTTAATAGGCATAATCAGCATGCCGTTTAATATATACATTCCAACAATTCTTATGCATAATAAAAGTTATAAACTTTCAAAAACTTATAAAATTGAAGAGATCAAAATTATCGCAAAGACATCCAAACGCAAAGGATCTCAACTTTAATATATGTTAATTATTAGGCTATTATTAAATGAGAGCATAAAAAGCTTCTTTTAAAATACATATATCTGCATTTGGTTTTGTCGCATCATTTGATAATATTTGCCTCCATCGACGTGCCCCACCCCGCCCATGAAATAAACCAATCATGTGACGTGTCACATGAGAAAGCCGCCCCCCCGATGCAATATGTCGAGCTGTATAATCACACATAACCTCAATAAGATCACTCTCACTCAGATTATTTTGCGTCTCACCATAGAGTTCAAAATCAATATGTTTTAACAAAGCTGGATTATGATAAACTTGGCGACCAACCATGACAGCATCACAGAAAGTTAAGTGTTCTTTGATCTCATCAATCGATTTAATTCCACCATTTATCCCAATGAATTTATGAGGATATTTACGTTTTAATTTGTAAACTCTTTCATAATTAAGGGGCGGAATATTACGGTTTTCTTTCGGACTCAATCCTTGCAGCCATGCCTTGCGTGCATGTATCCAGAGCGCATCACATCCAGCATTCCAAACCTGATTAGCCAAAAGATCTAACGCTAACTCTTCATCTTGTTCGTCCACTCCAATCCGACATTTGACAGTTACAGGTATAGTAACCTCTCGTTTCATCGCTTCCACGGCATTTGCCACAATGTCTGGATGTAGCATCAAACAAGCCCCAAAGACACCTGCTTGAACACGATTTGATGGGCACCCGACATTAAGATTTATTTCGTTGTAGCCAAAATCCTCAGCAATTCGTGCAGCTTCTGCTAACTTTCTCGGATCAGCCCCCCCTAGTTGTAATGCAACTGGACGTTCTTTATCGCTAAAAGCCAACAATTGTTCGCGAACACCATGAATGACAGCATCTGCTACCATCATTTCCGTATAAAGGAGAGCTTTTTTCGTTAAAAGACGATAAAAAAACCTGCAATGTCGGTCTGTCCAGTCCAACATTGGTGCTACTGCAAATTTTATAGGCGATGGAAGGTTGTAAAATATCATGAGGGTATTACTCTCACGTCCCTATAGCTCTCTCTTTATACATAGAAAAATACTTACTTTTAGTTTACGGAAAATTTTATTCTCTTATACTATCATGAGTATAATAACAGTTCATTATTTTCAATTGATATCAAGGTTTACTACAATCAATCATGATAAAACACAATATCGCATTTCTCATAGATTAGTGTTTAGGTATATAAACATGAAAAAAGAAGATTTTCACCATAATATAAAAAACTCATTTACAAGTTCTTCTTACGCTCATCAAGCCTCCATCCTTACATGATTTAGCACAGCATTTAAGATAATAAATGCTAAACTAACACATTATACAATTTTTTATAATAGATTTAATTTTCTTTAGATTTTTTTAACTTATTGTGCAAATAAATGCTACAGAAAGTATCTTTATCTTCTCCTAAAGAAAGAATAAAAATCCTTATTTCACATGAATCTAATTATAAATCATTTTTTTCAATGAGTTATTCTTGGTAACATTCTTGAATTTCACTTTATAAGATAGACAAATTTCATCCTAAATATTCTATCTAATTTTGCCATTTTATGATTCTTGCAAAAAAAACTAAAATCAGGGTATAGACAGCCATTGCCTTTTTAATATCTATGACTGATATCAGTATCTCTTTAAGGAAAATATTTTACAATATTGCAGATAAAATCTGTAAAATAAAATGATCATAAAAGTTGTTCAATCTCTTGTTGGCTTTGCATATAGGAAGAAAGAGTATCAACCTCTTGTTCATTAAATAGGAGACCCAGTTTTGAACGACGCCATAACACATCTTCACATACTTTAGCCCATTCTTTTTCCATCAACCATTTTACTTCTACTTCATAAAGCCCATGTCCAAAATTTTTTCCTTTATTTGCCTTACCATGTGCAAAGATCACCAATGCTTCCGTACCGTAGGAGCGTGCAAGCCTGCGATGTGTAAAAGCATCTAAATCTGGCATCAAAAGAGCAATCCTATTTTCGATTGTATCTAATTTGTTATAGGGAAAATCACCCCCTGGAAGTACTGCCTTAGCCGTCCATGATGCTCTCTTTTTACCAAGCTCTTTTTCAACAAATTTCATCGCATCTTCAGCCAACTTACGATAAGTTGTAATCTTTCCACCATAAAGATTAAGTATCTTTGGTGTCGTTCCTGTTCCCATTTCTTTTAAAACATAATCGCGCGTAATTTCTTGTGCTTTTGAAGCTCCATCATCATAGAGTGGACGAACTCCCGAGTAAGACCAGACAATCGTTTCAGGCAACACTGGTTGTATGAAATATTCACTGGCTGCTGCACAAATATAATCAATTTCTGTATCAGTAATATGAACGTCAGCCGGATCTCCTTGATAATTACAATCTGTTGTTCCAAGTAAGGTAAACTCTTCTTGATACGGAATAGCAAATATAATACGCCCATCACCATTTTGAAAAATATAAGCACGATCATGAGTATAAAGCTTGGGAACCAAAATATGAGAACCTCTAACAAGCCGTACTGGTGAATGTTCTTTACAATCTAATATGCTTGCTAAAACATGATCAATCCAAGGACCTGTCATATTCGCGACATAAGAAGCTGTGACACTATATTCTTTGCTACTTAACTTGTCTTGAAGAAAGATACGCCATTTATTGTCTTCTTTTTTTAAAGAGAGAACTTCTGTTCGTACTTTTATATCAGCTCCCCACTTTTCTGCATCACGAGCATTGCCAATAACTAAACGCGCATCATCTACTCTTGCATCAGAATATTCAAAACCTCTCTGATATTCTTTCTTCAGTGTAGAGCAAAATTTTTGTGAAAAATTAATCGTTTTACTGCGCCACAATTTCTGATTCCAATTCCCTAAATAATCATAAATAAAAAGTCCAAAACGCAACATCCAAGCAGGGCGCAATTCTTTATGATAAGGAAGGAGAAAACGCAAAGGACGCACAATATGTGGAGCCATACGTAAAATAATCTCGCGTTCTTTCAATGCTTCACGAACAAGTTTGAACTCATAGTGTTCAAGATAACGAAGCCCACCATGAATAAGCTTTGTTGACGCACTTGAGGTCCCAGATGCAAGATCGTTCATTTCAGCCAATCCCACTTTAAATCCGCGTCCTGCTGCATCTCTTGCCAATCCACAGCCGTTTATCCCTCCTCCAATGATAAACAGATCATAATGTGTTGTGGTTTTCATAATTTCACTTTTCATTATTTAATTTTGTTTCTCAGTACTCAATAAAGCAACAGGAAAAAATAATACAAATGTTCTTCATTGTATTATCAACGTACTTTTTCCTAAAATAAACACGCACAAAAAGCTTTTGATACCCTTATACATCAAAACAACATTTGACAAATTAAAGAGATTTTTTTTATCTTTTACAAAACATAATCCTTACCAAGCCAAGGTTTATCATATGAAATCTTTTTAGAGAAAAATTGATGTTTTTTCTCATTCTTAAAGATACACTATAACTAAATGCTTCATTGCACATAGATAGCGCTTTTCATATAGTTCACTCAATGACACCCTAAAAAATGTGAAGGTATACAAATGAATTATCACTCTCAAAACTCGAAAATAACACTTTTTTCAAAAATTTTAGTCATAGTTATGTCGAGTATTTTAATCTTTTTACCTTCTTTATCAAACGCAACATCACACTCAAAAACAGCAAATGATTTAAGCTTAGAAAAGCTTAAATCACAACTTTTGGAAGATTCTAGCTTTTTATCTAAGCTTAAAGAAAAAATGATACCACATACTGATTCTCATCATATTCAACAAATCGTCAGAGAGTATCTTCTTACTCATCCAGAAATTATGATTGAAATGCAGCTTATTCTTCAAGATAAGCTGGAAAAACAGAATGAATACGAAAACCAAAAACAAACTTCTGTCATTCATTCATTAGAAAAAGAGATTTTTCATTCTCCTCATGACGCTGTTTTGGGAAACCCAAATGGTAAAAGAGTGCTTGTCAATTTTTTTGATTACAACTGTGGTTATTGTAAAATTTCCTATTCAAATATAGAAGACTTGATAAAAGAATATCCAGATTTAAAGGTTATTATCAAGGACTTACCAATTTTAAGCTCTGATTCTATGGCAGCCCATACTGTTGCCTACGCATTTCGAAAACAATTTCCAGAGAAATATCCTCAGTTTCACAAAACGCTTTTAATGTATCAGGGTCGTGCAAATGAAGCTAAAGCTATTAAAGTAGCTGTTTCATTAGGAGCAGATGAAAAAAAACTACATAATGCAATAAAAGATCCCACTCTGCAAAACGCTTTTAAAGAAAACATTCAAATTGCCTCTGCACTTCATATTACGGGAACACCTTCTTACATCATTGGTGATAAAATATTCATCGGCGCAGCCAGACAAGATATTCTAAAACAAGCGATAGATAATACACAGTGAATACCTGATCCGTTTTAGGAAGAATACTGTAAATGAGGTAATTTTATGCTTTCTCTTTTTTGATAACAGGCTTATAAGTGCAATTTTACGTAAAGCAGATACAAGTTTTAAATTGCAAAGTATAATGATTTAAAGGAAATAAAAATCTTTAAAGCCTCAAAAGATGTCATCCCTAATCTAGAGATATTCGGTCATAAAATGAGATAATGACGATCTTCATTGATCAAGGAGTTAGAAATAAAATGGCAACAAAAAAAATGGATTCGGCAAAAACCGCAATTGATACGAAAATTATTCGTGATCTTGCTGAAATTTTGAATGATACAAATTTAACGAACATTGAAGTTGAACAAGGGGAGCTTCGTATTTGTGTCTCACGCCAAAATACCTTAACTTCTTCTGAGCAAGCAATCTATGCCCCTGTTTCTACTCCTACTTTTTCTGTAACATCTTCTCCAGTTCCAACAGCTGAATCTCCTATACAATCTATCCAAGAAGATAAATCAAAAAACACAATAACCTCTCCAATGGTTGGAACAGCTTATCTTGCACCCTCACCAGGCGCACAACCTTTTGTAGAAGTAGGACAAAATGTTTCTGAAGGGGAGACATTACTTATTATTGAAGCCATGAAAACAATGAATCAAATTTCATCACCGCGCTCCGGTACGGTAACCACTGTTCTTGTCAAAGATGGTCAACCTGTTGAATTTGGTGAACCACTTATTATTGTTGAATAAAGCGAGGGGCAACCATGATTCGAAAAATCCTCATTGCTAATCGAGGAGAAATTGCTCTTCGCGTTTTACGTGCATGTAAAGAACTTGGCATAAAAACCGTGGCTGTTCACTCTACCGCTGATGCAGATGCAATGCATGTTCGTCTTGCTGACGAAAGTGTTTGTATTGGCCCTCCTCCCGCTCGTGATTCTTATTTGAGTATTCAGCAAATTATTGCTGCTTGTGAAATTACAGGAGCGGATGCTGTTCATCCAGGTTATGGCTTTCTTTCTGAAAATGCAAAATTTGCAGATGTTCTAGAAGCCCATGATATTACATTCATCGGTCCAACAGCTACTCATATCCGCATCATGGGCGATAAAATCGAAGCAAAGAAAACCGCCAAAAAACTTGGTATTCCTGTAGTTCCAGGTTCAGATGGAGCAGTCACTGAAGAATCAGATGCTTTACGCACTGCTCGTGAAATTGGTTATCCAGTTATTATAAAAGCTTCTGCCGGTGGTGGCGGACGTGGTATGAAAGTCGTTCATTCTGAACAAGAATTTTCTATAGCTCTCAAAACAACGCGTTCAGAAGCGAAAGCTGCTTTTGGTGATGACGCTGTTTACATAGAAAAATATTTAGAAAAACCCCGTCATATTGAAATTCAAGTCATAGGTGATGGTGCGGGAAATGCTATTCATTTAGGAGAACGCGATTGTTCACTTCAACGACGGCATCAAAAAGTATGGGAAGAAGCTACGTCACCTGCACTTAATGAAACTGAACGGAAAAAAATTGGAAATATTGTTGCAAATGCTTGTGCCCAACTTGGATATCGTGGAGCTGGTACTATTGAATTTCTTTATGAAAATGGCGAATTTTATTTTATTGAAATGAATACACGTTTACAAGTCGAGCATCCTGTAACTGAAGCAATTACAGGTATAGATTTAGTCCACGAACAAATCCATATTGCATCAGGCTGTAAACTTTCAGTGACACAAGATGAAGTCTGTTTTTCTGGTCATGCCATTGAATGCCGTATTAATGCAGAAGATCCTATTAACTTTACGCCATCACCTGGAACCATTACACATTTTCATACACCTGGAGGTTTAGGGATTCGTGTTGATTCAGGCGCTTATTCAGGTTATCGCATTCCTCCTTACTATGATAGCATGATTGGAAAGCTGATTGTTCATGGACGTACCCGTTTAGAATGTATGATGCGTTTACGGCGTGCTTTAGATGAATTTGTCGTCGATGGGATAAAAACTACACTGCCTCTTTTTCGCGATCTTATTAATAATCAAGATGTTGCTGATGGTAATTATAATATTCACTGGCTAGAAAATTACCTTGCTCATCAATCAAAGTCTTCAGATTCGTAATTCGATAGCAAAACGGTGCATTCTTATAAAAGATTCTATAAGATATCAACATAAGGATAGTTCCAACCTTGCTGTAAAAAGTGGAAAAAGGAAATAAATTGGTTATTTTTTATATAGTTTTCTTTTAATATACATAAAATTTAATAATTTTCTGTTTTCCTTTTTGTTAGTTTGTGCTAACTCCTACATGGTTACGCCCTTATAGCTCAGTTGGTAGAGCACCTGATTTGTAATCAGGGGGTCGGGAGTTCGAGTCTCTCTGGGGGCACCATGCTCTTTTTTATCCAAAATAATTTATTGATTTTCCATATATTTTTTACAGTGAGGGACGCGTAAATAAAAGTTAGGGAATAGGATTTTTCAACACGTCTCTCTAATTATTGCGAATCAAGAGTTCTTTTCGGGGTGGTTTTTTAGCAAAACCAGAGGTCCAAAGGGTCTCTAATTCTAAAAAGTCAAAATCC
>NZ_JBHIOP010000122.1:0-2009 GCF_042195625.1 Bartonella sp. AP9QHHD
AAAAAAATGGTTGATACAGTAGTGGTTACAAATACCCCACCTGAAAAACGCAAGAGTGGTTTTAATACAAGTGTCGTTGAAACAGGACAAATGCAGGCAACAAATAAAGTAGGTGCTTTTAAAGCTCCAAAGCCAATTACGGTTCATAAGCCCGTTGAAGTAGACGCCCGTGTAACCATTACAAATCTCAATATTTCCGTCCCCAATGGTCTCAAGGACGAAATCAGAGACGCTGTCAATCAAGCACTTGAACGCTATGCAAAACAGCAACGTTTAGCCATAGCCTCTAGCCTTTCGGATTAAATACCATGATGTTAGCTTTGGGTGGTTTTATTTTTTCGATTGAAACAGCTGCTTATCAAACACTTGATATGTCTTATGGGGTTCCATGGGTAGAGCAAGGACGATTGGGGCGCAAAGCAGCTCTTCAATTGCCTGCCGTTGCAAATGCGGAATTTTCTTTAACTGGTGTGATTTATCCAGATTTCAAAGGTGGTCATAGACAGCTCGAATATTTACGGCAAATGGCACATGAAGGACCTCACATTCTTGTGACTGGTCAAGGCAAAATCTTAGGTAAGTTTGTCATTCTTTCTGTAGAGGAAAAACAAAGCATTTTTCATCATAATGGCATCCCCAAAAAACAAGAATTTACAATAAAGTTGAGAGAATATGGTGAAGACCTATGAGTGATCTTTATATGACCAAAGATGGTGATATGGTTGATGCCATTTGCTGGAGATACTATGCAAAGGGTCAACAAGCCCTTGCTGTTGAACGCGTCTATGCAGCGAATTTGGGGCTTGCAGACTATGGACCCATTTTAAAAGCAGGAATCACAATCGTTTTGCCAACCCTCCCCTATCCTAAAGCCACACCGGTAATCAGAATTTGGGGTAGCAAATCATGAAACCTTTTTGCACAGTGATGGCAAATGGAGAGGACATCACAAGAATGCTGATGGACTATGTTTTGTCGATTGAAATTACCGATGAAGCAGAAAACAAAAGTGACCGTATCACTATAGAGCTTGATGACCGCGCACGTGACAGTGATAACGGCTTTCTTGATATTCCTCTTATCGGAACAATCATTTCTGTCACACTTGGCTATGAAGGGGGCAAAAACCGCGATATGGGATCCTATCTGATAGACGAAATCTCTGTAAGCAGCCCACCACAAAGCTTAAGCGTGACAGGGCGCGCCGCATCAATGAACACATCTTACAGAACCCCAAAAAGCCAATCCTATCACCAGCAAACCCTTGGCAGTATTGTTCAAGAGATAGCACAGCGTAATGGCTATACACCAAAAGTTGACCCTGCTCTTGCTAAAATTGTTGTGCGTCACATTGACCAAACTTCTGAAAGCGATATGGCTTTTGCCACACGCCTTGCAGAAGACTATGATGCGGTAGCAAAACCCGTTGATGGCAAGCTTGTTTTGGCTAAACGGGGCGAAGGCAAAGCCATCACTGGTGAAACACTCCCCGTTATTGTTATCCATGAAAAACATTGTACCTCTTGGGATTTTAAATACAGCGCACGAGATGAAGCAGGTGCAGCCAATGGCTTAGAAACAGATGTGGGGGACGACCAAAAAGCCGCTGCTGATGCACGAGAGCCAGAAGAGATTGATGATGATGAAAACTTTATCCATATGGATAACAGTGACAGAGCATCATCATCTGAATCAGAAAAAGCAGAAAAAGAATCTGAGAAAGAAGAAGACAAAGAGAAGAAAGGCGGTGTTATCGCAAGCTATCATGATATCCGCACTGGTGAAAAAAAGGAAGTCAAGGTTGGTAAAGAGCCTTTTCATGAACTCAAATACACCTACCACAATCAATCAGAAGCTGTTGCGGCCATTGCTGCTTATCGCAACAAATCATCTCGTGGCAAATCTTCTTTCTCATGTGATATTGGTGGTGATCCCTTTGTGCAAGCAGAAGCAAAGCTTGTTCAAAAGCCCCCTTTCCGCCCCTATATTCCAGCAGAATGGCGCATCAA
>NZ_JBHIOP010000123.1:0-1189 GCF_042195625.1 Bartonella sp. AP9QHHD
AACAAGCATTATTTATTCAATGATCTTAGAGACGATACCGGCACCAACAGTACGACCACCTTCACGAATAGCAAAACGAAGTTTCTCTTCCATCGCTATCGGAACGATCAACGAAACATCCATCGCAACATTGTCACCTGGCATAACCATTTCCGTTCCTTCTGGAAGCGTAACAATACCTGTAACATCCGTCGTACGGAAGTAAAACTGAGGACGATAATTCGTGAAAAATGGTGTATGACGTCCACCTTCATCTTTTGTCAAAATGTAAGCTTCTGCTTTAAAACGTGTATGAGGTGTAACGGATCCTGGCTTCGCCAATACTTGACCACGCTCAATCCCTTCACGGTCAACACCACGTAGCAGAGCCCCTATATTATCACCCGCTTGACCTTGATCCAAAAGCTTGCGGAACATTTCAACGCCTGTAACCGTCGTCTTAGACGTTGGACGAATACCGATAATCTCGATTTCCTCTCCAACTTTAATAACACCACGCTCAACACGACCCGTAACAACGGTTCCACGACCCGAAATCGAAAACACATCCTCTATCGGCATCAAAAATGGTTGATCAACAGGACGTTCAGGGGTTGGAATATAATTATCAACTTCACTCATTAAAAGACGAACAGCATCTTCACCAATGCTTTTATCCTTATCCTCAAGAGCGGCCAACGCAGAACCCTTAACAATTGGTATATCATCGCCTGGGAAATCATATTTGGATAAAAGTTCCCGAACCTCAAGCTCTACAAGCTCCAAAAGTTCTGCATCATCAACCTGATCAACTTTATTAAGAAAAACAACAATTGCTGGAACACCAACCTGACGTGCAAGCAAAATATGCTCACGTGTCTGAGGCATTGGGCCATCAGCTGCTGAAACAACCAAAATAGCACCATCCATCTGTGCTGCCCCTGTGATCATGTTTTTCACATAATCAGCGTGTCCTGGACAATCAACGTGCGCATAGTGACGATTTTCCGTTTCATACTCAACGTGTGCTGTAGAAATAGTAATTCCACGTGCACGTTCCTCTGGCGCAGCGTCAATTTGGTCATAAGCTTTAAATTCACCAAAATATTTCGTAATCGCTGCTGTCAACGAGGTCTTCCCATGATCAACGTGACCAATCGTACCAATATTAACATGCGGTTTTGTTCGTTCAAACTTGCTCTTCGCCATT